>NZ_JBKEVI010000046.1:0-532 GCF_056357035.1 Bifidobacterium sp. LH_417 | reverse complement strand
CACCGGCGAAAACCAAATTCGCGAATACATCGGACGACACATCAACACAACATGTCAAAATGATCACAAAACGACCGAACGAACACCCAAGACAAAAAAACATCTCGGAGTCCATTCGAAATCAACAGAAACAAGAAAAAAACTCTTTCTTGCTCGCGTCCACTATCCAGTTCTCAAACCACCAACACACACCAAGCCACGACCGACCCCCACAAAAAGAGGAAGCCCCGCGGCCCGGAGGCATCGGACCCGCAACCCGGAGGAAAACCCTCCAGGAGTGGCGGTCCGGGAACCCAAAAGCATGCCGCACCACCTACACCGGCCACCCCAGGAGGGCGACCCCACAGCCCATGATCTCTTCCACACCAGCGACCCCGACCGACCGTGCGACGATCGCACGCGCGGGGCACACACCGGACGCCTACCGGCATCCTGTATTCTCCGTAGAAAGGAGGTGATCCAGCCGCACCTTCCGGTACGGCTACCTTGTTACGACTTAGTCCCAATCACGAGCCTCACCTTAGACGGCTCC
>NZ_JBKEVI010000045.1:0-535 GCF_056357035.1 Bifidobacterium sp. LH_417 | reverse complement strand
GGTTTTACTGACCCTTGGGAACAGCGTAAGTTGGGGGATTGCGGCACGACTTATTCCGGTTTATCAGGAAAAGGTAAATCGGATTTTGGTCATGGTGAAGCTCGGTTTGTGCCATATACGAATGTTTTTGACAATCCGATTGCTGATGCGCGTCGTTTGGAAGCGGTGGAAATTGATTCCCGTCAAAATGAAGTCAGGCAGGGAGATGTCCTGTTTACGGTATCATCGGAAACTCCTGAGGAAGTTGGGATGTCCTCTGTTTGGCCTGTTGACAGGCCAAATGTGTATCTGAATAGTTTCTGTTTTGGATATCGCCAAGATGGGGTGTTTGATTCGGATTATCTGGCGTATATGCTCAGATCGTCAGTAGTCAGAAGCAAGATAACGTTGTTGGCTCAGGGAATATCTCGATTTAACATTTCCAAGAACCGGGTAATGGAACTATCTGTTCCAAGTCCAGATTTCTCTGAGCAGCAGCGCATCGGCACCTTCTTCTCCCGGCTCGATTCCCTCATCACCCTTCATCAGCGTAAGT
>NZ_JBKEVI010000044.1:0-667 GCF_056357035.1 Bifidobacterium sp. LH_417 | reverse complement strand
AGGCGGAGTCGCTAGTAATCGCGGATCAGCAACGCCGCGGTGAATGCGTTCCCGGGCCTTGTACACACCGCCCGTCAAGTCATGAAAGTGGGCAGCACCCGAAGCCGGTGGCCTAACCCAGTTCGCTGGGGCGGAGCCGTCTAAGGTGAGGCTCGTGATTGGGACTAAGTCGTAACAAGGTAGCCGTACCGGAAGGTGCGGCTGGATCACCTCCTTTCTACGGAGAATTCAGGGCGAGGGTTTCTCGTCCGGTGTGTGCCCCGCGCGTGCGATCGTCGCACGTGGGTCGGGGTTGCTGGTGTGGAAGAGATCGTTGGCTTTTTCGGGTCGTCCCTTTTGGGGGTGGCTCTTGTGGGTGGTGCGGCATGCTTTTGGGTTCCCGGACCGCCACTCCTGGAGGGTGTTTCCTTCCGGTGTGCGGGTCCGATGCCTTCCTGGCTTGGCTTGCCGGCTTGTCGTCGGTGTGGCTGGTCGGGGTGTGTGTTGGTGGTTTGAGAACTGGATAGTGGACGCGAGCAAGAAAGAGTTTTTTCTTGTTTCTGTTGATTTCGAATGGACTCCGAGATGTTTTTTTGTCTTGGGTGTTCGTTCGGTCGTTTTGTGATCATTTTGACATGTTGTGTTGATGTGTCGTCCGATGTATTCGCGAATTTGGTTTTCGCCGGTG
>NZ_JBKEVI010000043.1:0-937 GCF_056357035.1 Bifidobacterium sp. LH_417 | reverse complement strand
CGGACGAGACCGCCCGGTACTGCGGCGGATGCGGGGCCGCGGGACGTGTCCGTCCCTCGTGGCGGCGCCGTTTCGCGCACGTGCCGGTCGGCCAGAACGCGGTGCACCTGATGGTGCGCGTCAGACGGTACGAGTGCGCGGCGTGCGTCCGGTCATGGACGGACGACCTGACGCGCATAGCCGGCGAGGGCAGGAGGCTGACGGACCAGGCGGTGTGGTGGGCGTGCGCCGAGGTCGTGCTCAAGTCGAAGAGCGTGCTCGCGTGCGCGAAGGACCTGGCCTGTTCGTGGGGCGCGCTCAACCGGGCGGTATTGGACAAGGGCATGGAAACGCTGGTCGCGGACCCGTCGCGTCTGGACGGGGTGGAGGCGATCGGCGTGGACGAGCACGTGTGGCGGCACACCCGCACGGGCGGCCGGTACGTGACCGTCATCGTCGACCTGACCCCCAGAAGGACGGGCGGGCCGGCCCGGCTGCTCGACATGGTCGAGGGCAGGAGCGAGAAGGCGTTCGCCCGGTGGCTGGCCGAACGCGGGCAATCGTTCCGCGACAACGTGAAGGTCGTGGCGATGGACGCGTTCGCCGGATACAAGAAGGCCGCCGCGCGCCAGGTGCCGCACGCCGCGGAGATCCTCGACCCGTTCCACATCGTCAAGCTCGCCGGCGACAAGCTCACCGAGGTGCGCTGCCGGCTCCAGCGCGAACGGACGGGACGGCGCGGCACCAAGGACGACCCGCTCTACAAGGGCAGGAGGATCCTGCTCAAGACAGCGTCCCTGCGCACCGACAGGCAACGGGAGAAGGCCGACCTGCTGCTCGCCGACCCCGCGAACAAGCCGCTCGCCCTCGCGCACGGCGCGTACCAGAAGATCATCTCCTGCTACGCGCACGAGGACCGGCGCAGGGGGCGGGGCATGATGGCCGAGCTCATCGAATC
>NZ_JBKEVI010000042.1:0-1146 GCF_056357035.1 Bifidobacterium sp. LH_417 | reverse complement strand
CAGGGAGGCTCCGACGGATCGTAGGCGCACGGTTTCAGGTACTCTTTCACTCCCCTCCCGGGGTGCTTTTCACCTTTCCCTCACGGTACTGGTCCACTATCGGTCGGACAGGAATATCTAGGCTTACCCCACGGTCGGGGCGGATTCACACGGGATTCCACGAGGCCCGCGCTACTTGGGAAACACGATCGCGAGACCATGCGCATACGACTACGGGGCCATCACCCTCCACGGCCAGGCATCCAATCCTGTTCGTCTCGCACACGGTATTTGTCACTCACGCCGGGCCCGTCGGAACCCGGTCACACGCTCCCACAACCCCGGTGCCGCAACCCCCGACGGGTATCACACGACACCGGTTTGGCCTGATCCGCTTTCGCTCGCCACTACTCACGGAACATCCTTTCCTACAGGTACTGAGATGTTTCACTTCCCTGCGTACCCCCCAGCCCGAAGACTGGTGCCACCCCATCCAGGGTGGCGGGTTCCCCCATTCGGAGATCCTGGGATCNAAGCCCTGTCGGCGGCTCCCCCAGGCCTATCGCGGCCCCACACGTCCTTCATCGGTCCTGTCCGCCAAGGCATCCACCACTGCGCCCTCACCAGCAACACACGTCACCGGCGAAAACCAAATTCGCGAATACATCGGACGACACATCAACACAACATGTCAAAATGATCACAAAACGACCGAACGAACACCCAAGACAAAAACATCTCGGAGTCCATTCGAAATCAACAGAAACAAGAAAAAAACTCTTTCTTGCTCGCGTCCACTATCCAGTTCTCAAACCACCAACACACACCAAGCCACGACCGACCCCCACAAAAAGAGGAAGCCCCGCGGCCCGGAGGCATCGGACCCGCAACCCGGAGGAAAACCCTCCAGGAGTGGCGGTCCGGGAACCCAAAAGCATGCCGCACCACCTACACCGGCCACCCCAGGAGGGCGACCCCACAGCCCATGATCTCTTCCACACCAGCGACCCCGACCGACCGTGCGACGATCGCACGCGCGGGGCACACACCGGCCACCAGACAGTGGCCTGTATTCTCCGTAGAAAGGAGGTGATCCAGCCGCACCTTCCGGTACGGCTACCTTGTTACGACTTAGTCCCAATCACGAGCCTCACCTTAGACGGCTCC
>NZ_JBKEVI010000041.1:0-1172 GCF_056357035.1 Bifidobacterium sp. LH_417 | reverse complement strand
TAAGGTCCCGAAGCGCGTGCTAAGTGGGAAAGGATGTGGAGTCGCATAGACAGCCAGGAGGTTGGCTCAGAAGCAGCCATCCTTGAAAGAGTGCGTAACAGCTCACTGGTCTAGTGGTTCCGCGCCGACAATGTAGCGGGGCTCAAGCACGCCACCGAAGACGCGGCAGCAGCTTTTCGGCTGCTGGGTAGGAGAGCGTCCCATGCGGGTCGAAGCGGTCGTGGAAACGGTCGTGGACTGCATGGGAGTGAGAATGCAGACATGAGTAGCGAGAGCGGGGTGAGGATCCCCGCCGCCGGATGACCAAGGGTTCCAGGGCCACGTTCGTCGTCCCTGGGTGAGTCGGGTCCTAAGGCGAGGCCGACAGGCGTAGTCGAATGGATGAACGGGTTGATATTCCCGTACCGGCCATGAACCGACAAGATCCGAAAGGTTGATGCTCACCTCCGGGCGTTCCCGCCCCGTCCTTCGGGATGGTTCGTGGGAGTGCTTGTTGGGAACCGATTCCCGGTAGGATAGCGTGTGGAGTGACGCGGATGGCAGGCCGGGTCCGGAGGTGGTTTTCCGGGTCCAAGCGTGCGGGGCCTTCCCCAGGCAAATCCGGGGATATCGTGGCCCGAGGCGTGATGGGGGCATCCTGTTGGGTGTCTTCCGGTGGGTCCGTCCGTCGAGAAAAGCTTCGGCGCGAGGCGCATGGGCGCCCGTACCCCAAACCGACACTGGTGGTCAGGTAGAGCATACCAAGGCGATCGAGCGAATCCTGGTCAAGGAACTCGGCAAATCACTCCCGTTCCTTCGGTTTAAGGGAGACCCCCGATGGTGAACCGACTCTGCTCGGGGAGCGGTTGGGGGTGGCACAATCCAGGGGGTAGCGACTGTTTACCAAAAACACAGGTGCATGCGAAGGCGCAAGCCGCTGTATATGCACTGACGCCTGCCCGGTGCCGGAAGGTTAAGAGGATCCGTCAGCGTTTCGGCGTGAAGCGGTGAATTCAAGCCCCGGTAAACGGCGGTGGTAACTATAACCATCCTAAGGTAGCGAAATTCCTTGTCGGGTAAGTTCCGACCTGCACGAATGGCGTAACGACTTCCCCACTGTCTCGACCAGGAGCTCGGCGAAATTGCAGTACGAGTAAAGATGCTCGTTAAGCGCAGAAGGACGAAAAGACCCC
>NZ_JBKEVI010000040.1:0-1215 GCF_056357035.1 Bifidobacterium sp. LH_417 | reverse complement strand
GGCGCTATTGCTGTTTTCGTGGGTGTCGGTTCGTCGTTGAGCCAGTTCGTCGTTGAGCCGTTGATTCCGTAAGCGTAAGGGGCGTTCCCGCGTATTCTGTTTTCCGACCAAAGAAATGAATCACGAAGAACGCCTGAGCAAAAGCTTATTCACCAGATTGCTGAACGTCAAAGGCGCGGTGGTCGAGGACGCGAGAATCACGGACTCGCCGCTGCGTCCCGAACCCGTGCTCGAGATCCGGGTACGCCCACGCAGGGGCATGCTCCGATGCTCCCGATGCGGCAGACGCCGGCACGGCTACGACCAAGGCGGCGGCGTACGTCGCTGGCGTGGTCAGGACTTCGGCTGCTTCAGGGTCGAGCTGGTCGCCGCGATGCCCCGCGTGGACTGCCCGGAATGCGGGGTCGTGGTCGCCCAGGTGCCTTGGGCGGAGCCGGGCAGCCGGTTCACCCGGGATTTCGAGGCGGAGTGCGCGTGGCTGATGACCGTCGCGAACCAGAAGACGGTCAGCGGCTTCCTGCACGTGGCGTGGAGGACGGCCGGCGACATCGCCCGCCGCGTCGCCGGGCGTCTCAGGGCGTCGATGCCGTCGCCGTTCGACGGCCTGCACGCGATCGGCGTGGACGAGACCAGCTACCGCAAAGGCCACACGTACATCACCGTCGTCGTCGACCACGAACGGCATCGGGTGATATGGGCGCACGACGGGTACGGCAGGGACGTGTTCGACCTGTTCTTCCAAACGCTGACCCCCGAACAGCGCGCCTCCATCCGCATCGTCACCGGCGACGGGGCCCGGTGGATCGACTCATGCGTGCGCGAGTGGTGCCCGAACGCCGAGCGCGTGCTCGACGGGTTCCACATCGTCTCCTGGATGACCGACGCGCTCGACAAAGTCAGGAAGCGCCTGTGGAACCAGGCGCGCCACGAACACGACGAGGAAACGGCCAGGCGCATGCGCGGCGTCAAATACGCGGTCCTGAAGAACCCCGACCGGCTGACCGACAGACAGTCAGAGACGCTCGACGCGGTCAGGAACACCGACCCCAAGGGGCAGCTCTATCGCTCATGGCAGCTCAAGGAACTCCTCCGGACACTGCTCAAGCACCCGCTCGACCAGGCCAGGGCCGAACTGAACCACTGGGTGTTCTGGGCGTCCCACAGCCGCATCCCCGAGATCGTCGAACTCGCCCGGAAGATCCGGCGACGCCGGCC
>NZ_JBKEVI010000039.1:0-1400 GCF_056357035.1 Bifidobacterium sp. LH_417 | reverse complement strand
GGAGCCGTCTAAGGTGAGGCTCGTGATTGGGACTAAGTCGTAACAAGGTAGCCGTACCGGAAGGTGCGGCTGGATCACCTCCTTTCTACGGAGAATACAGGCCACTGTCTGGTGGCCGGTGTGTGCCCCACGGCCGCGACAGTCGCGGTTCCGGTGGGGTTGCTGGTGTGGAAGAGATCATGGGCTGTATGGCATGGGGTTTTGGTCCCGTGGGCGGGCTGGTCCCGTGTGGTCGAGTGGTGCGGCATGCTTTTGGGTTCCCGGACCGCCACCCTCCGAGTCTTTCGGCTTGGGGTGCGGGTCCGATGCCGCCCGGTTCCGTGGGGTGTCTCCTGGTGGGGTGTCCTGTGGGCTTGGTGTGTGTTGGTGGTTTGAGAACTGGATAGTGGACGCGAGCAAGAAGAACTTGTTTTTTTCTTGTTTTGTTGATTTCGATCGAACTCCGAGGCTTTTTGTCTTGGTGTTCGTTCGGTCGTTTTGTTGTGACCGTCAACGTGTTGTGTTGATGTGTCGTCCGATGTATTCGCGAATTTGGTTTTCGCCGGTGGCGCGTGTGTGTTGCTGGTGAGGGCGCAGTGGTGGATGCCTTGGCGGACAGGACCGATGAAGGACGTGTGGGGCCGCGATAGGCCTGGGGGAGCCGCCGACAGGGCTTTGATCCCAGGATCTCCGAATGGGGGAACCCGCCACCCTCGATGGGGTGGCACCAGTCTTCGGGCTGGGGGGTACGCAGGGAAGTGAAACATCTCAGTACCTGTAGGAAAGGATGTTCCGTGAGTAGTGGCGAGCGAAAGCGGATCAGGCCAAACCGGTGTCGTGTGATACCCGTCGGGGGTTGCGGCACTGGGGTTGCGGGAGCGTGTGACCGGGTTCCGACGGGCCCGGCGTGAGTGACAAAATCGTGTGCGAGACGAACAGGATTGGATGCCTGGCCGTGGAGGGTGATGGCCCCGTAGTCGTATGCGCATGGTCTCATGATCGCGTGTCCCAAGTAGCGCGGGCCTCGTGGAATCCCGTGTGAATCCGCCCCGACCGTGGGGTAAGCCTAGATATTCCTGTCCGACCGATAGTGGACCAGTACCGTGAGGGAAAGGTGAAAAGCACCCCGGGAGGGGAGTGAAAGAGTACCTGAAACCGTGCGCCTACGATCCGTCGGAGCCTCCATTGTGGGGTGACGGCGTGCCTATCGAAAAATGAGTCTGCGAGTCAGTGGCAGGTGGCGAGCGTAACCCGTGTGGGGTACGCGTAGCGAAGGCGAGTCTGAATAAGGCGTCTGAGTCGCTTGTCCTGGACCCGAAGCGGGATGATCTAGCCCTGGTCAGGTTGAAGCGCGGGTAGGACCGTGTGGAGGACCGCACCCACCTGGGTTGAAAACCGGGGGGATGAACTGGGGCTGGGGG
>NZ_JBKEVI010000038.1:0-1401 GCF_056357035.1 Bifidobacterium sp. LH_417 | reverse complement strand
GAGGCTTCTGCTGTTTTCGTGGGTTAGGTTCTTGGTCGAGGCAGGTGTATGTCGAGTCCGCCGCATCGGAGCATGACGAGCGCGATGAGGTTGTTGACGTGGTGGAAGCCGTAGGCCATGCGTATGGTGACTTTGATCCTGTTGTTGAATGCCTCGAGTCTGGCGTTGGAGTAGCCGAGCCTGATGGTTTTGAGGATGTCGGGACGGCGTCTCCTGATCTTCCTGGAGAGCTCGACGATCTCGGGGATGCGTGAATGGGACGCCCAGAACACCCAGTGGTTCAACTCGCCTTCGGCTTGGTCGAGCGGGTGTTTGAGCAGTGTCCGGAGGAGTTCCTTGAGCTGCCATGAACGGTAGAGCTGTCCTTTGGGGTCGGTGTTCCGCAGGCCTTCGAACGCCTCCTCCTGTCTGTCGGTCAGCCGGTCGGGGTTCTTCAGGACCGCGTATTTGACGCCGCGCATGCGTCTGGTCGCCTCGTCGTCCCCGTCATGCCGCGCCTGGTTCCACAGGCGCTTCCTGACTTTGTCGAGCGCGTCGGTCATCCAGGAGACGATGTGGAACCCGTCCAATACGCGCTCGGCGTTCGGGCAGTGCTCATGCACGCATGAGTCGATCCACCTGGCCCCGTCGCCGGTGACGACCCTGATCGACGCCTTCTGCTCGTCGGTCAGCTGTCGGAAGAACAGGTCGAACACGTCCTTGCCGTACCCGTCGTGTGCCCAGATCACCCGATGCCGTTCGTGGTCGACGACGACGGTGATGTACGTGTGGCCCTTCCTGTAGCTGGTCTCGTCCACGCCGATCGACGTGAGGCCGTCGAACGGCGACGGCATCGACACCCTGAGACGCCCGGCGACCCTGCGTGCGATGTCGCCCGCGGTCCTCCACGCCACGTGCAGGAAACCGCTGACCGTCTTCTGGTTCGCGACGGTCATCAGCCACGCGCACTCCGCCTCGAAATCCCGGGTGAACCGGCTGCCCGGCTCCGCCCAAGGCACCTGGGCGACCACCACCCCGCACTGCGGGCAGTCCACGCGGGGCATCGCCGACACCAGCTCCACCCTGAAGCAGCCGAAATCCTGATGGCGCCAGCGGCGCACGCCGCCGCCCTGATCGTACCCGCGGCGCCTCCTCCCGCAGCGGGAGCATCTGAGCGCACCCTTGCGCGGACGCACCCGGATCTCGAGCACGGGCTCGGGACGCAACGGCGAGTCCACGATCCGCGCGTCCTCGACCACCATGTTTTTGACGTTGAGAAGCTGGTTGAATATGCTGTTCATCAGGCGCTTTTTGGCTGTGTTTTTCTTGGTCGTTAAACATCCTACCCAAAAAGCGCTCTTCTCTTACTCCCACAACGGCTCAACAACGAACCCACACCCACGAAAACAGCAATAGCGCCTT
>NZ_JBKEVI010000037.1:0-1422 GCF_056357035.1 Bifidobacterium sp. LH_417 | reverse complement strand
GCAACCCGACTCCATGAAGGCGGAGTCGCTAGTAATCGCGGATCAGCAACGCCGCGGTGAATGCGTTCCCGGGCCTTGTACACACCGCCCGTCAAGTCATGAAAGTGGGCAGCACCCGAAGCCGGTGGCCTAACCCGTGAGGGGTGGAGCCGTCTAAGGTGAGGCTCGTGATTGGGACTAAGTCGTAACAAGGTAGCCGTACCGGAAGGTGCGGCTGGATCACCTCCTTTCTACGGAGAATGCAGGACGAGGTTTTTCGTCCGGTGTGTGCCCCACGGCCGCGAAGTCCGCGGTTCCGATGGGGTCGCTGGTGTGGAAGAGATCATGGGCTGTATGGCGCGCGGGGTTTCCCGTGCGTGCGGGCTTGTCCCGTGTGGTTGGTGGTATGGCATGCTTTTGGGTTCCCGGACCGCCACCCTCCGAGTCTTTCGGCTTGGGGTGCGGGTCCGATTCCGCCGGGTTTCCGTGCCGGTCCTTGTGTGGGCTGGTGTGGTGCTGGGTGTGTGTTGGTGGTTTGAGAACTGGATAGTGGACGCGAGCAAGAAGAACTTGTTTTTTCTTGTTTTGTTGATTTCGATCGAACTCCGGGATTTTTGTTCCTGGTGTTCGTTCGGTCGTTTTTGTTGTGACCGTCAACGTGTTGTGTTGATGTGTCGTCCGATGTATTCGCGAATTTGGTTTTCGCCGGCTTTCATGCTGTTGCGTGTTGCTGGTGAGGGCGCAGTGGTGGATGCCTTGGCGGACAGGACCGATGAAGGACGTGTGGGGCCGCGATAGGCCTGGGGGAGCCGCCGACAGGGCTTTGATCCCAGGATGTCCGAATGGGGGAACCCGCCACCCTGGATGGGGTGGCACCAGTCTTTTGGGCTGGGGGGTACGCAGGGAAGTGAAACATCTCAGTACCTGTAGGAAAGGATGTTCCGTGAGTAGTGGCGAGCGAAAGCGGATCAGGCCAAACCGGTGTCGTGTGATACCCGTCGGGGGTTGCGGCATCGGGGTTGTGGGAGCGTGTGTCCCGGTTCCGACGGACCGGGCGTGAGTGATAAAGCCGTGTGCGAGACGAACAGGATTGGATGCCTGGCCGTGGAGGGTGATGGCCCCGTAGTCGTATGCGCATGGTCTCGCGATCGTGTTTCCCAAGTAGCGCGGGCCTCGTGGAATCCCGTGTGAATCCGCCCCGACCGTGGGGTAAGCCTAGATATTCCTGTCCGACCGATAGTGAACTAGTACCGTGAGGGAAAGGTGAAAAGCACCCCGGGAGGGGAGTGAAAGAGTACCTGAAACCGTGCGCCTACGATCCGTCGGAGCCTCCCTGGTGGGGTGACGGCGTGCCTATCGAAAAATGAGTCTGCGAGTCAGTGGCAGGTGGCGAGCGTAACCCGTGTGGGGTACGCGTAGCGAAGGCGAGTCTGAATAAGGCGT
>NZ_JBKEVI010000036.1:0-1626 GCF_056357035.1 Bifidobacterium sp. LH_417 | reverse complement strand
AGTACGGGGCAGGTCGGTCACGCATTACTCACCCGTTCGCCACTCTCACCCACCAGCAAGCTGGCAGGATCCCGTTCGACTTGCATGTGTTAAGCACGCCGCCAGCGTTCATCCTGAGCCAGAATCGAACCCTCCACAAAAAAATTCATGAAGAGAAATCGAAAAACGACTCTCAAAAAAGAAAAAAGACGGAACCACTTAATAAGGAAAAGCGGTTCGCACAAAAACCCCGACCCCCATCAACCACCCTCGTGGACTCCAAGAAAACCCGGAGCGGGAATCGGACTGGCAATCATTGACTATAAAGAAGTAAGTAGTACAACACACTCTTGAGTTCTCAAACCACCACACACGACCAACCCCGGAACCACACAAGAACAGGAACCAGAAGCCGACCGGCAGCAAGAGACAAACATACACCAACCCCGACAACCACGCAAACCACACACCACACAACCACCCCCAAACCCCCGAAAACAAGCCAAAACACCGGCGTGTCGAACACACACAACACACCACCAATACCAGCCTACCGCCACCCAAAACACGCAAAACTTGGGTATCTCATTACTCAGACGGCGTGTCGCGTAACGAAGGCATCATGCAGCGCGACTGCCCGTTTCTTCAGCGCCCTATGCTCGGCGGTATAACCAAACGACATGCGTCGTGTCAGTCCACCGATAACGAATATTATGTACGGGTTTCACGGCTTACTTGATAAGCAAGAACCGGCTAGCGCCGACGCGGCTTATACCCCTTCTTACGGCTATGCGGCTTCAGCTCCTGATTGAGTGGCACATGCCTATAGCTGGACTGCGGATCGCGATGCGTCAAATGCCACGTACCACAGAATTGGCAGCGATACACCCACAGTTCGGCTCCACGTTCGATGAAACTCTGATCGGCCGCCTGCTGCGCCTGGGCCTTGTCGTGATACATGATCTTGTTCGATGTCGCGCAACGCTTTGGCGTGAAGTAATGCATAATGACCCCTGATTCGGCTGCTAACTATCCGCCATGATAACCGAAGCTTCTTATATACGAATCAAGGCCGTGGGGTCTCTCCCCTCAGTCAACTTCCCTGTTGGCTCTTTCGTTGGAGGTGGTGCCCGTTGTTTCCTCCCGCCGGCGGGAGGTGGCGCGCAGCACCGGAGGGTGGCTTTCGTGGGTCGCCCCCGTGTGTGGTGTCGGTGAGGACGCGTGCGGCGCGGGGCTCCCGTCGCGCGTGTCCGTTGTTTCCTCCCGCCGGCGGGAGGTGGCGCGCAGCGCCGGTGGGTGGTTTTCGTGGGTTGTCCCCGTGTGTGGTGTCGGTGAGGACGCGTGCGGCGCGGGGCTCCCGTCGCGTGTGCCCGTTGTTTCCTCCCGCCGGCGGGAGGTGGCGCGCAGCGCCGGAGGGTGGTTCCCGCGTGTGGCTCCGGTGGGTGGTCGTGGTGTGGCTCCGGGTGGCTTGTGGGTGTCGTGGGACCGGTTCCCGGTGTGGTTCTCCCCGTGTCGGGTGCGGGTATGGGAAAGCCCCGGGGCGTTCGGGTGCTCTCCGGGGCTTTCGTTTCAAGTGTGGTGCGGCGGCGTGCTACTCTCCCACACCCTGTCGGGTGCAGTACCATCGCCGTGCCAGGTCTTAGCTTC
>NZ_JBKEVI010000035.1:0-4663 GCF_056357035.1 Bifidobacterium sp. LH_417 | reverse complement strand
CGCGTCCATGCGGCCGGCCTGGTTCCTATCAGCGGTCTGCGGACGCCCCCGCTCCCGGCGACAACACCCCCCGGATCATCAACGACAGGGCAGGAAAGTCATACCAGGACCGGCGACCCGGCCCCGACCATCGAGGCCTACCAAACATGGTAATGGGTACCCCGTTTCCGCTTGTTTCAGTTGGTATAGCGCTGTACTGGCGCGTATTGCCGGCATTTGCAATTACGTCAAACGTTTGCCGTAATCCTCGGGGTAGGGGTAATAAGTCAAATAGAACGATTCCCGGTGGGATGGTCGCACCGGCGCGAGGGAAGTGCGAGACGCACGCCGGTCGGCCGTCGCATGAACGCTATGCGGCATGAGAGCGACGTGGCGGCGGGATCGTGAGTGAGGTCAAAAGCAGTAAGGCAGTGATTATGCACAGCAAGTCGCAGAAGACGGACGGCAGGGGACGGATGTCCCGGCGGATGCCGGGCGGTCGCATGCGCAGCATCGCGTGGACGTTCTGCGCGATCGTGGCAACCATCGCCATGATGTTCGTCGGGTCGACCCCGGCCATGGCCGAGAACACGGCCGCCGGTGTCACCGATACCGGCGCGGCCGGTACGACGGCGAACGGCGCGGGAACGGGATCGTCGACGTCGCAGGACAATGCGGCATCCGGCACTGCGGGGCAGCCCGCGGCGTCCGGCGCGGATTCCAATGCGATGCAGAGCGGTCAGGATGCCGCGTCGGGCTCCGGCACCGCGTCGGACGGCACGTCCGATGACGCGGCGGCTGCGGGCGATGCCGCACAGCCCTCCGCGGAAGGCGACGACACGTGCGACAACGTGCTGAGCTGGAACGTGCTGGCGGGGTGCGTGGCCGGTACCGCCGACGCGACCGTGACGATCGCGACGACCATCGACGTGCCGCAGGACGCGCAGGCGACCATCACGAAGAACATCACGCTCACCGCGAAGACCGGCGTCGACCCGGCGATGACGAGCTCGACCAACGGCGACACGTTCTTCATGGTCGCCGCGGGCGGCACACTCACCATCGGCAAGGATGCGAATGACGCAAGCTTCTCCTACAAGAACGGCAAGCGCTTCTTCGCGTACCTTCAGGCGGCGGGCGCGAACTTCGTCGTGAACAACGGCACGTTCTCCGGCAACGACATCACCGGTTCCGCGAACCATGCGAACGGCACGCTCGTCTACAGCAACGGCGGTGCCGTGACCATCAACGGCGGCACGTTCTCCAACAACAAGGCGGTGAACGGCGGCGTCATCTACAACGACCAAGGCACCGTGACCGTCAACAACGGCACGTTCACCGGCAATGCCGCCACGGGTGCCGGCGGTGGCGTGTTGTACCAGAGCAACGGCACCACGAACATCGCCGGAGGTGCATTCGACGCCAACAAGACGACGAGTTCGGGTGGTCTCGGTGGCGGTGTGGTCATGGCTGTTGCCGGGACCGTCAACATCACCGCCGGTGCGTTTACGAACAACGTGCAGGACAATCCGAACTGTGCCGCGGATGATCCGTCGGGTAAGAACTGCAAACGCGGCGTGCATGCCGGCGGCGGCGCGGTTCGTGTGGAGGGCAATGGCACGCTCAACATCACGGGCGGCGACGTGAAGTTCGCAGGCAACCACTCCAAGGCCTGGGGCTGGGGCAATGGCGGCGGTGCCATCTACGTGCAGGGCACATTGTGGGTCAAGAACGGTGATGACGGACGCAAGCCCACGTTCAAGAACAACTGGTCCGGTGTACTGGACACCCAGTACACGGCTGACGGCAAGATTCCCAACGGTGGTGCCGGCGGCGCGATTTTCGTACAGGACAACAATTCGAAGGCTTACCTGATGGGTGGCCATTTCGAAGGCAACACGTCCGGCTACCTGGGCGGAGCCATCTACACCGAAGAGAATTCGACCACCTACGTGGGCAAGGCCGTGGCGTATGAGAACGTCGCCGGTCACTTCGGCGGCGGCCTGTGGCTGTGCCCGTCCGGCACCGGTGAAGCCTCCAAGGGCGGCAACATCGCGATGTTCGACAACACGGTGAACAAAGCGAAGGACGCCAACACCGTGGAGAACGATACGCACGGCAATCTGGAACCGGCGACAACCGGTCTGAACGGCTCCGGTGTCATCAACGGCACGGGCACCGAAGCCGGCGACGACTTCGCCATGATGAACCCGTGGTTCAAGAACAGGGATAAGAAGAAGACCACCAAGTTCGAACTCATGGATACATGGTTCACGAACCGCGCCGATTCGGCGGTGAACTGGTACCGTGACGGCGTCCCCGTCCATGAGGCCAGCGGCTACGACGATTACTATGCCAATCCGGTCGGCGATTCCTGGACCCCGACCGGTTCCAGTCTCGCCGTCACGATGATGGGTGAACGCTACTCGCGAGACAATGGCCGGAAAAACCAGGTGACTCTCGACGATACGCATGTCACGACGTTGAAACTCACCAGCCAGAACGCGGACTCCGACGAGACCCTCAACGGCGTCGCGCTCAAAGCCGTCGTGCTGGATCAGGACGGCAACGGCAGCACGACTGACGAGAAGGATTCCGCCAAGCAGGCGGCCGCCATCGTGATCACCGGCAATGGCGCACGACTGTCCGGCGGCGCGTTCGGCACGAACGGCAACGTGAAGTTCTCCACGCCGTACACAGCGTCGTGGAGCAAGGTGAAGACGGAAACGAAGGCCGACGGTACGACCGTCAAAACCCCGCTTCCGGGCTCGGAGTGGACGCTCGCCACCTCCGGTACCGGTGCCACCGCCGATGCGGCCGCGGCCGTCGCAGGTGGTCCGTTCAACGTGGACTTCTTCCCGGGTGTTTGCACGGCCGACGCGAACGGCACGTTGACCGCCGATGGCACGACAGCATGGAACGCCGGCCGATGCTGGAAGACCGACACCACGCAGAACGCCGACGGCACATACACCGTCACGCGTTCGGCACATGTGCTCGACAACACGACCGCGAACGACGAGACCTCGGCCAGCGCCAAAGCCTCCAGCGCCACGTATGTCGGCTTCGACAACAATCCGGAGTCCGGAGGCTTCGACCTCAACAACCTCGCCAACGGCACGTACACGCTGACCGAAACGAAGGCGCCGTCCGGATACCAGCCGGAAGCCAACGCCGACGGTTCCGCCAAGACGTACACGTTCAAGGTGGATAACGCGCAGGCCCGTTGGGATGCGAATGGCGATGGCAGCGTCTCGGATACGGAGACGGACACCGACATCGACATCAACAACAAGCCGCTGCACGATCTCGCATGGACGAAGCGCGACTCGTTCTCACACTCCGGCCAGATCGGCGGGTCCCAGTGGACGCTCACCCCGAAGGGCGGCACGGCCACTTCGATCACCGATTGCGAACAGGATTCCGCGGACAAGTGCGTCGCTGCGAACGGGGCCGCCTATTACGATTCCGACCCCGCGGCCGGTGGATTCCTGGTGAAGGGACTGAAGAACGGCACGTACACGCTGAAGGGAACCGCGGCCCCGAGCGGCTACTGGGCTCCCGACGCATCCGTCTCCTACGAGGTGACGGTCACCGACGACGGCGTGAGCATGACCAAGGTGAAGGACAACAAGACCTCCGCCATGGATACGAACGACATCTTCAACACCCGGCCTTCCATCAGTTGGAAGAAGGCCGACGCGAACGATGCGTCCACGCTGCTTGGCGGTTCCGAATGGACCATCCGCGGCCCGCTGAAGGTGACCGGCGACGGCCAGACCGAGCAGGTTCCCGGCGTAACCAAGATCGCGACGGTCGTCGACTGCGTGAGCGAGGCCGGCGATACCACCGACAAGGCCTGCGACAAGCAGACCAACAACCTCGACGGTGACTCGCCGACCTACGCGGACGTGGATCGTACGGAAGGCCAGTTCCAGGTGGTGGGACTCGTCCCGCCGGCCTCCGACACGACGTACACGTACGAGTTGACTGAGAAAACCGCCCCGAAGGGTTACGTGAAGCTCAGCAAGACGTACACGTTCACCATCGCAGCCGGGCAGAACGGTTCCGACCTCGTGCTGTGCCCGACCAAAGCGACCGTCAAGAACGACGGCTGCGTAAAGGGCACGAACACGCTCCTCAACGTGAAGGCCGTGGCGGCTCTGCCGTTGACGGGTGGATTGGATGCGCGTGACTGGCTGCTGATCGGTGGCGCGGCCGCATTCGCCGCCGCCTTGGCACTTGCCCTGGTCAACGAATACCGCAAGAGGAAGGGGCTCGCCTGACTCTTATCCCGCTCCGCTGGCGGAGACCGGTCATCCTTCGGATGGCTGTTATCCCCTCCGCCCCCGCTGGCGGGGGCTGTCGGCGGAGCCGACTGGGGGTGGTTCCCGACCGGTAAAGCCGGGCGTCACCTCATATCCCGCCCCCGCTGGCGGGGGCTGTCATCCTCCTGATGACTGTTCTCCCCTCCGCCCCCGCTGGCGGGGGCTGTCGGCGGAGCCGACTGGGGGTGGTTCAACCGGCCCCACCCAACACACGTAACACACAAGGAAAGCACCAAAGAAAGAAGGCGCTATTGCTGTTTTCGTGGGTGTGGGTTCGTTGTTGAGCCGTTGTGGGAGTAAGAGAAGAGCGCTTTTTGGGTAGGATGTTTAACGACCAAGAAAAACACAGCCAAAAA
>NZ_JBKEVI010000034.1:0-5410 GCF_056357035.1 Bifidobacterium sp. LH_417 | reverse complement strand
AGGCTCGAGGCGTTCAACAACAGGATCAAAGTCACCATCCGCATGGCCTACGGCTTCCACAACGTGAACAACCTCATCGCCCTCGTCATGCTCCGATGCGGCGGACTCGACATACACCTACCCCAACCAAGAACCTAACCCACGAAAACAGCAGAAGCCCCCGATATCTGCTTCGGCGTCACAAATCCCGGAGAACAACGGCTTCGTCCGTAATCCGGGATGCTGAGCCGCTCCCAGTGTCCCGGATTCCGGAAACGGGCGGCATCATCCGTAGCCCGGGACGCTGAGCCCTTCTCAGCGTCCCCAATTCGGGGAATAGGCGGCGTCGTCCGTAATCCGGGATGCTGAGCCTCCCCCAGTGTCCCGGATTACGGACGATAGGGCCGTTCTCCCGAATCCGGGACTCCGTACGCTCCCAGTGTCCCGGATTCGGGAGATGAGTGGCTTCGTCCGTAATCCGGGATGCTGAGCCGCTCCCAGTGTCCCCAATTCGGGAAACGGGCGGCTTCGTCCGTAATCCGGGATGCTGAGCCGCTCCTAGCGTCCCGGATTACGGAGATAAGCGGCGTCGTCCGGGATTTGTGACGCTGAGCCGCGCTCCCGGCGTCAGGAATCCCGGACGATAGGGCTGTTCTCCGGGATTTGTGACGCTGGTGGCGAACTCCTGGGGTGATGCGGTGGGCGGCCCTCGGGCCGGGGGGGGGGTGTTCCTATGTTTTTGTCAACCTTTGTGGTTTGTCGTGTTGGCGGGTCGGGTTGTCTGTGTTGGGCGTGCTTCGCCCTGCCGCCGGTGTCCGGTTTGTGTTTGTCCGTCCGGGCTGTCAGGCGGCGAGGGTTGGTTCCTGGTAGAGGGTGCCGTTTTTGAGCATGCTGTAGATCACGTCGCAGCGTCGGCGGGCGAGGCAGATGATGGCGGCGTTGTGGTGTTTGCCTTGTTCGCGTTTGCGTTTGTAGTAGGCGATCGAGGGCGGGTGTTTGGTGCTGGCGACGAACGAGGATTGCCATAGCGCGTTCTTGAGTCGTTTGTTGCCGCCCCTTGCCGGTCTCTCGCCTTTGATGCTGGTGCCGGATTGGCCGGTGACCGGCGCGATGCCGGCGTAGGCGGCGAGGTGGGCGGCCGATCTGAAGTTGGCGATGTCGCCGCCGATGCCGAGGAGGATGTTGCTCGCGGTCCTGACGCCTATCCCGGGCATCGACGTCAGGACCTCGAGAAGAGGGTGGTCCTCCAGCAGGGCCTCGACCTGCGTGCCGATCTCGCGTCGCCGGTCCTTGATGGTCTTGATGTCGCGGGCGATGGAGGGGATGATGCCCTCGGCCGTGGCGGTGCCGGGCACGGTGACGGTCTGCTCGCCGATGGCCCTGAACATGTCGTCGATGATCCCGCCGGCGCGCAGCTTGCTGGCCTTGGCCCATTCCCTGACCTCGTCGATGCCGGCCTGCTTCATGCCCGTGGGGCCGCCGTAATGTTCGAGGAGCGCGAGGGTCGCGTCGCGGGTGGCGCGTTCCCCCTTCAGGACGCGTTCGAACGCGGGGTGGGTCTGCAGGAGCAGGCTGCGCAGGCGGTTGATGTGGCGCGTGGATTCGTGGGCGAGGTCCTCGTCGTGGCCGGCGAGCATTCTCAGCGCGGCGAGGGTCTCGTCGTCGCTGCCCGCGTCCCTGAGGCTCTCGGGCAGTTTGAGGGCGGCCCACGCGATCACGTACGCGTCCCTCTGGTCGGTCTTCGCGCTGCCGGGCAGGAGCTGCGCGGTCCTGCGCATGGCCGTGCCGGGCAGGTACGCGACCGTGACGTTCATGCTCCGGGCCACGGTCAGGGGCAGGGAGCCGATGGTGTTGGGCTGGTCGACGACCAGCAGCACGCGGCCGTGTTCGGACAGCCTCCCCAGCATGGCGCGGATGGCCCTCTCGTCCTGTTTCAGCGGCTTGTCGTACAGGGTGCTGCCGTCATGGTCGAGGGCGTGCGCGTGGTGCGCGCTCTTGCCCACGTCCAGTCCGACCCACACGTCGATGTCGTCCGGGCTCATCGTCGTATCTCCCGTCATGAGATGCCTTGGCCGCCGTGGACCCCGGGGTATGGAGTCCGGACGTCCGCGCCGCACCCACATTACGACAAGACCTGCGCCATGCGCCCCGACGCGTCCATGCGGCCGGCCTGGTTCCTATCAGCGGTCTGCGGACGCCCCCGCTCCCGGCGACAACACCCCCCGGATCATCAACGACAGGGCAGGAAAGTCATACCAGGACCGGCGACCCGGCCCCGACCATCGAGGCCTACCAAACATGGTAATGGACGAGGGCCAGAGCCGTATGGGGCATACGCACCAAAATGCGAAACCGGGGACGGCGCCGACAACGGCGCTCCCCGGCCCCCGCGTCATTGATCAGGCCCGAGCACTGGAAGCCGGCGAAATCATCCGCCGACGACACCGGGGGACGACACCGGCGACGGCATCATCGATTCCAGCCGCGTGCGGCGACGCGGCGGGCGATGTCGCCGGCGGTGCGCCACGCTACGTGCAGGAAACCGCTCACGGTCTTCTGGCTGGCGACCGTCATCAGCCACGCGCACTCCGCCTCGAAGTCTCTGGTGAACCTCGATCCGGGCTCGGCCCACGGCACGGAGGCGACCACGACGCCGCACCGGGGCAGTCCACGCGCGGCATCGCGGCGACCAGTTCGACCCTGAAGCAGCCGAAGTCCTGATGCCGCCAGCGGCGTACGCCGCCGCCTTGGTCATAGCCGTGTCGGCGTTTGCCGCATCGGGAGCATCCGGGCATGCCCGCACGCGGGCGCACGCGGATCTCGAGGACGGGTTCGGGGCGCAACGGGGAGTCGGCGATGCGCGCGTCCTCGACCACCATGCCTTTGACGTTGAGAAGCTGGTTGAATATGCTGTTCATCAGGCGCTTTTTGGCTGTGTTTTTCTTGGTCGTTAAACATCCTACCCAAAAAGCGCTCTTCTCTTACTCCCACAACGGTTCAACGACGAACCCACACCCACGAAAACAGCAGAAGCCTCCTTTTTGTTACGTCGGGATGCGGGCGGTGGGAGCTTGGGCGCCGTGGCTTTGCGTAACCGTTGCGGTGCACGCTGGGAGATGCTTGCGCGTCAAGCGCCGCCGCGCGCGGCAACTAATGTAATTTTCGCCTTAAACTAATGTAAAAAAAACGTCGACTAATGTAATTTCATCGGAATTACATTAGTCGACTGGGGGTCAGGAGTCCTGTCGTAGGTGCCATTTGGCCGATGAGGTTGCTCCGTCGGAGCTGATTTTCCCCTGTTTGCGTAAGGTCTGCAGCAGGTAGCTGACCCGGTTGGCCTGCTGCTGCTCGGACAGTCCTTCCGGCAGGGCGTGCCTGATTGCCGCGAGGATCTCGATTCTCGCGGACGGCCGTGAGCCAAGCAATTGAAGGATGAGCGCCTTACAGATTTGGTTATCCAATCCTTTGCTGCGGACGTACTCCTTCTGCTTGCCGAGGGCCTTCGCCACGGACGATGAGATCGTGAGTCGTGGATAACGCCCCTCCACCAGGCCCCGCGAACGCAAATCTTTGGCCTGGTCCTTGGTGATGGGCTGTTTTTTCTGCACCATGTCGAGCAATACCACGCTTTGCAGGTCCAGATCGGGGTATGTCGCCAAAAGCTGGGAGTACTTTTCGTCGATGACGGTGCCGAATATCGTGACCGATACGCGTGATGGCTGCGAGAGATCGTAGGTGGGCAGTGGCAGGCGGCGTTCGCGTTGAATGTCGAACACGCTGCGGATGCCGATCGCGTTCTGATCAATCATGCCGACTTTGCTCATGGCCTTTGCCAGCAGGGCGTTGCGATAGTAAGGGGGCTTGTAGCCGGGGGCCAGCGCCGCGTCGATGCTTCCGGGGATGAACGATCCCTCGTTGAGGAAGACCAGATGATCCTCGTATTCGAGCACGCTGATTTTCCCTGAAAGCCGGTAATCCTGATGGGCGATCGCGTTGTGCAGCAGTTCTCGAATGATCTCGGGGCTGTAACGCTGCGCGACTTCCGGGAACAGTGTGCTGGGGTCGGTGAAGAATCGGTACTTCTCGTTGCGTATCTTGGCCAGGACCTTGTCCACTTGCAGCAGGAATGGCGGCTCGAAGTGCTCGTATGAGGACACCTCCCCGTTCGATGAGTACAACGTCCATGTGATGCGTGGTCCCACGCCGCCGAGGAAGACGGTGGACTCGGGCTTGCCGAGCAGCACGAGAGCCGCATTGGTGACGTGATTATGTATCAGCAGGCCGATTTTCGCCAGAATCTCCGCATCGGACAGGTTCCCGGCCGCCTTTTGTGTGGGCGCGTACTTCTTGACATACTCATTGCATGCGAACCGTATCGCATCCGGGTCGAGATCGTCGACGGTGGTGTCGTAGGCGACCTGGCGCGACCAGTCTGGGCGCGACTGACTGTAGATGGCTGCGAGCTTGAACTGCGGCATTTGCACTAGAGACTCGTTCTCCCTTGACCAGGGGATGCCGCGCCATGTGGTCGGTGTGGCGAACGTTGCGGGCGGAATCTGGAACGCGATGACACGATGTCCGTCTATCTCAAGCTCGTAGATCTCCTCAAACGTCATGCCGTTATTGGTATGGAGCGTGATCTCTCGTTTGAGCTTCCGCAGTCCGATGCTGGGAACATGGCTTTCCTTGCGGTATCCGGTGCCGCAAAAGGTCCTGTTCGAGTCTCCGAGCGGCGGTTATGTGCATCCGCAGACGTTGGGACATCGATGTTGGTATAAGACGGCCGTCGAACAGTCAAAAACGCCGCCTCTGACAATTCACGACTTGCGGCATACCGCCGCTTCAATCGCCGTGCATTCGGGGGCGAACGTGAAGGCGATTCAGCGGATGTTAGGGCATTCGAGTGCGGCCATGACTTTGGATGTGTACGCCGACTTGTTCGACGATGATCTGGATGATGTGGCGGCGCGAGTTGATGCGGCACTTGAGAATCTTCAATAATCAGCGGTAATCAATCGGGATTGTAGGGTTTTTGGGCTCTTCGCATTTTGGCGTGTATGGCGTGTGGTTAGAGGTGGGTTTGGATGGCTTGTCTGAAGCCTCCGGTGTGGAGCAGGCTTCTGGTGATGTAGTTGTCGAGGTTGCGGAAGCCGAGGGTGATGCCCCTGAGGGTCTCGAGCCTGCCGTTGATGGCCTCGGTGGGCCCGTTCGCGCCGTTGGGGTGGTCGAAGAACGCGAGCACGTCGCCCATGCGGCGTTTGAGGGTGCGTCCGAGCGTGGCGAGTTCGGGGCATCCGGGCGCCGAGCCCCGGGAGGCGAGCGATTCGATGAGCTCGGCCATCATGCCCCGCCCCCTGCGCCGGTCCTCGTGCGCGTAGCAGGAGATGATCTTCTGGTACGCGCCGTGCGCGAGGGCGAGCGGCTTGTTCGC
>NZ_JBKEVI010000033.1:0-7239 GCF_056357035.1 Bifidobacterium sp. LH_417 | reverse complement strand
CCCCGTCGCCGGTGACGATGCGGATGGAGGCGCGCTGTTCGGGGGTCAGCGTTTGGAAGAACAGGTCGAACACGTCCCTGCCGTACCCGTCGTGCGCCCATATCACCCGATGCCGTTCGTGGTCGACGACGACGGTGATGTACGTGTGGCCTTTGCGGTAGCTGGTCTCGTCCACGCCGATCGACGTGAGGCCGTCGAACGGCGACGGCATCGACGCCCTGAGACGCCCGGCGACCCTGCGTGCGATGTCGCCGGCCGTCCTCCACGCCACGTGCAGGAAGCCGCTGACCGTCTTCTGGTTCGCGACGGTCATCAGCCACGCGCACTCCGCCTCGAAATCCCGGGTGAACCGGCTGCCCGGCTCCGCCCAAGGCACCTGGGCGACCACGACCCCGCATTCCGGGCAGTCCACGCGGGGCATCGCGGCGACCAGCTCGACCCTGAAGCAGCCGAAGTCCTGACCACGCCAGCGACGTACGCCGCCGCCTTGGTCGTAGCCGTGCCGGCGTCTGCCGCATCGGGAGCATCGGAGCATGCCCCTGCGTGGGCGTACCCGGATCTCGAGCACGGGTTCGGGACGCAGCGGCGAGTCCGTGATTCTCGCGTCCTCGACCACCGCGCCTTTGACGTTCAGCAATCTGGTGAATAAGCTTTTGCTCAGGCGTTCTTCGTGATTCATTTCTTTGGTCGGAAAACAGAATACGCGGGAACGCCCCTTACGCTTACGGAATCAACGGCTCAACGACGAACTGGCTCAACGACGAACCGACACCCACGAAAACAGCAATAGCGCCCCTTTTTATATATGCATCGAGCGGCATCGCCCCCTACCCAGGAACTGTCCGCCGCTATCCTGCCGGTTTTCCCTGACGATGAGTGTCAACGGAGACCGTTGCATGTCGGGCTCCTTGATCGTCATCAGAGGAGGCCGTCGTGGATTTGTTGAATCAGGTGCTTCAGTTATTCGTCAGGTTCGCCACTATCGGCGGCGGACTGTGGCTGGTGTGGGGTGCCGTCACATTCGGTGGCGGTCTGAAGGATCACAACGGGCCGCAGACGCAATCGGGACTGTGGCAGATCGTGGGTGGAGGCATGATCATCGCGGCCGCGCAGATTTTCAACGCGGTGGCGCTGGGCTGAGCTGATTCGGGGCCTGCCGTGGAGGACTTCATCGTAGCCATGCTCAACATGATCGGCGGCGGAGGTGCCGGTTCGATTACGGCCGGGCTGTTGTCTCAGGCGCCGGAGACGTGGAATCCCGCTCTTTACCAGTTGGCGGTGAACGTGCATGGAGCCGCGGTCAAGCCTTTGACATCGGCGGTGCTTGCGGTCATGTTCACGTTGGAGCTGGCGCGTAACTCGACGCGCATCGAGTCGGACCGTGATCTGGGTGTGAAGATCGTGGCCGGCACCATGTTCAAGATCGCGTTGGTGTTCATCGCTGTGCAGAACGCCAGTCTATTCATTCGGATGTTTAATCAGGTCACGCAGTTCCTCATGCAGGGTGTGTCTTCTCAGATGTCGTATGAGGCGACAGGCGACGGCGGTCAGCTGGGTGATCTGATGCGTGACCAGATTCGCGATGCCGGGGTGATGGGGCAGGCGGCGTTGTTCTTTCTGCTGGTGATCCCGTGGCTGTTGTCCCAGTTGGCGTCGGTGGTGTTCACGGTGGTGCTGTATGTGCGGTTCATCGAATTGTATGCGTTGACGGCGTTCCAGTCGTTGCCGTTCGCGTTTCTGGTGCATGAGGACACCAAGCCGATCGGCGTGGGTTTCTTCAAGTCGTATGCTCGCACGTCGGTGAATGCGGTGTGCGTGTTCATATGTCTGGTGTTCTATCAGCGGATCGTGGTCGATGCCGTGAAGATCCCGGATTCCGCGGACGAGGGCATGGTGGCGTGGGTGACGGGCAACTTCGGCAATCTCATGATGGCGGGCATCCTGCTGTTTTTTGTGATCGCGGTGAGTCAGCGTGTCAGTCGGGCCATAGCCGGCGGCGAGTAGCCGCCTACCACAACCGGGGCCAATCAGGGAAAGGATTCATTCATGTTGCAGATGCGCGTATATAAGGAGATCGCCAATGTTGAGGCGAAGGTGATGTGGGGGCTGAGCTGGCGCCAACTGGCGGCCGCCGCGTGCATGCTCGTTCTGGGCGGAGGTGAGGCGGCGTTGTTCTGGTCGTTGGGACTGTCCGATCTGGGGTCGTATCTGCTGTTTGCGGTTTGCCTGCCGTTCGCGCTGTGGGGTTGGTGGCGTCCGAAGGGGCTGAAGCCGGAACGGTATCTGGGATACATGCTGCGCCAGCGTTTCGGGCCGAAGGTCTATTTGCTTGAATCCTATGTTCCCGCGAGGTTTCCCGGCAAACCGTCGTTGAGGGAGAAGACCCGTAGACGAATCAAGGGAAGGAAGGCACGTCGTCATGTCTGACATCAGTGGCAGCAAGGCGGTCAAAGGCAACGGTAAGCGACATGGAAAGGCCGGGAACAGGCGGTCCGGGAATCGTCGCATGCCTCGTTCGTCGAAGGAGCTGCTTGGCTATGATTCGATGCTGTCCAATGGCATCGTGTTCCTCGGCGGCGACCGGTGGAGCGTGTCGCTGCGGATCAGCGACATCAATTATCAGGTCGCGACCCAGGATCAGCAGCTGGATGTCGTGGACCGGTGGGGGCGTTTCCTGAATTCGATCGGTGAGAACATGGGAGTCCAGATCACGGTCGCCACGCGCATGCTGGATCCCGAGGAGGTGACGCGCAGTATCGCCATGCCGCTTCGGAGCGATGCGTTGGATGGACTGCGCGGGGACTTCAACCGCAATGTGCGTCGGCGTCTCGCCGGCCGTTCGCAGGGCGCGGTGACGGACAAGTATCTGACGTTGACGTTGCGTGAGCGGGACGGGGAGCGTGCGGTCACGCTGCTGAACCGTGCCGCGTTGCGTGCCACGGCGCAGCTGCGGTCGGTGGGCGGCTGCGTCGGTGTCCGCTTGGATCGGCAGTCGCGTCTGGCGGTGCTGCACGGGATGCTGCGGCACGGTGTCCGGTTCTCGTTCACCGAGGATGGTTTCCTGAAATCGCATGGCATGTCCACGAAGGATTATGTGGCCCCGTTCGCCGTGGACGTGTCGGATCGCCGTCGGCTCCGGTTGAGCTCGGGCACCACGGAAGTATGGCATCAGTGTCTTTTGGTGCGTGATTTCCCGGATTATCTGAGCGATCAGCTGGTGTCGTCCATCACGGACATCAAGGCGGACATCACGGTCGGCATCCATCTGTCCCCGCGGGGTAAGGCCGAGGGGTTGAAGCTCGTGAACCGGACGATCGCCGAAATGGATATGCAGGCCATCGACGAGCGGCGCAAGAACCGCAAACAGCATCTACCCGAGGACATGCTGCCTCATGAGCTGCAGGAATCCATGACTCAGGCGGGTGAGCTGCGTGATGATCTGGAGCATAACGGCGACCGGCTGGTGGATTCCCTGATGATTGTGGACGTGTCTGCGGACAGCCGCGAGCAACTGGATCAGACGGTTCGTGACGTGACAGCTGCGATCGATGGGCAGTCCTGTGTGGCCGAGACCTTGGCCTACATGCAGGTGGAAGGACTGAACGCCGTGCTGCCGTTGGGTAATTCTTTGCCGCCGATGCGTCGCACGTTGACCACATCGAGCGCGGCGATTCTGGTGCCGTTCACGTCGCAGGAACTGTTCGAGCCGGGCGGGGTGTTCCATGGGGCGAACGCCCGCACCGGCAATCCCGTGGTCATCGACCGTACGAAAGGCATGAACGGCAACGGATTCGTTTTGGGTACGACCGGTTCGGGCAAGAGCCAGGCGGCGAAGAACGAGATAACCCAGATCTATCTGACCCGTCCGGACGATGATCTGATCGTCATCGACCCGGAACGTGAGTTCACGCCGTTGTGCACCGGTCTTGGCGGCGAGCGAGTCGAGATCGGGGAATCGTCTCGCGCGCATATCAACGCTTTGGATATCGAGTATGAGGATGATTCCGAGGGTGATCCGATCCGGTCGAAATGTGCGAGCGTGCTGAACATGCTCGGCGTGCTGATCGGCGGACAGGACGGCATCGACCGCATGCAGCGCAGTCTGATCGACCGTACGGTCATCGGCATGTATCGCGAGGTGCGGGAGCATCCAGAACTGGGCATGCCCACGCTCGTCACCCTGCATGACCGTCTCGCGGCTTTGAATGAGCCAGGTGCCCGTGATGCGGCACGAGCATTGGAGATCTACGCGACCGGCAGTCTGAACGCCTTCGCCCATGCCACCGATGTGAATACGTCCAGCCGGTTCCTGGTCTATGACGTTTCCGGTCTGGGAGCGGAGTTGCGCACATTCGGTATGCTCGTCGTTCTGGATCAGATTTGGAACCGGGTCGTCAGGAATCGCCGTCTCGGCCGGCGCACCTGGCTGTGGGTGGACGAGTTCCATCTGCTGTTCTCGAACCGGTATGCGGCCGAATACTTCCTGCGCCTGTACAAGCGCGCCCGTAAATGGGGTTTGTGCCCCACCGGCATTACGCAGAACATCGAGGAGCTGCTGGCCAACCAGGATGCGCGTCTGATGCTCGCGAACAGCGACTTCCTGTTGCTGCTGAACCAGACCGCCACGGATGCCGACGCCTTGTGCGAGCTGCTGAAGCTGTCCGATGAGCAGCGGGCGTTCTTCACCGGGGTGCAGCCCGGTCAGGGCATGGCCAAGAGCGGCACTGCGTTCATACCGTTCGATGGGCGTATCGATGCCGATAGTCTGCTTTACCGGTTGTATACCACGAAATTCGAGGATCGGAAGCCCGAATGAGACCCGTCACCTCCGACTCATTCCACGCCACGCGCAATCTCGTTCGGCCGAACGGCATGATTCATGGTTTGAAAGTCCGTCATGTTAATGGACTCTTCCATGGCCCAGTGTTGGCCGGGCTGAAACAGCCACGAACCACCATCAGGAACAATCAATCCGAAGTATCGCGCCCGACCGGCATAACAACCGTCAGCGTTTTGGAACGTGGTGTGAAGGCGACACGGTCCGTGCTTGAATCGCAATCGGCACAGACGGATACCAGAGAGGACGACGACTTGTTGTCACCAATGGTTCCCGCAAGTCGGATACGCGACGGCGTGACCGGCATTATTCGCACAAGACATGCCGCAAGAGGTTCAACGGCACGTGCCGTGGCAGGAAGAACGGCTTCGGCTCGCGCCAAACGTGCGAGACATTCCGGCAAGACCGTACGATCGGGTGTCCAGGGGGCCAAATCCGCTGCCAGAGCTTCGACGCAGGTTGCACGACAGGTCACACAGGCGGTTTCTCGGACTATGACGGCGGTGAAGGCCGGTGTCGCGGCATCGGCATCAGCTGCGGTCAGCATTCCATTTCTATTGGGCACGGCGGCGGTGCTGATGGTCTTCAGCCTGCTGCTGTGGTTCATACCCACCGTTGCCGTCGGAGATGACGGAGGTTGCGAGGCCAGTGTGATCGAGGTCCCGGACGAGGCGAAGCCATGGGTAAGCGAGGCGGCCCGATCGAGCGGATTGAGCGCGGATTTCATCGCGGCGATCATGAAGCAGGAATCCGGTTTCCGACCGGATGCGTATGCCGACGACAGCAACGGCGGAACATGGGGATTGCTGCAGATGAACAGGAGCGTATGGCGCGGCGTGCATCCCGAAGGTGCCGATCAGACACCACCTGAAGGCATCACCGAGCCCATGGTCCACGCCCATTACGGCGGCATGTATCTGAAAAACCGCTTGGAAGGCGTCAAACAGCTCAAGGCCAAGCACCCGGGCATGCCGTTCGCCGAACTTGACGACCTGACGGCTTTGGTCATCGCCCATAACGCGGGCGAAGGCAACCTCATGAGGTACCCGGATATTCCCAACATCACCAAACGGTATCTCGACAACGTGAAGCCGGCGATTGATGCGGGAGGCGGCTGTTCGGCCACGGCAGGACGAACCATCGGCAAGCTCACGCCACCGTTGGTCATGCAGTCTGGCACGCTGAACGTGGATGTGGCGGCGACCGGCACGCCCGTGGGCAAGATCACCACCTATGAGACCGGCCAATGCACATGGTGGGCGGCCGCTCGCCGATTGCAGATCGGCAAACCGGTGGACGGATACATGGGCGACGGCTGGATGTGGGCGTCAAGCGCCAGAAAATTCGGATATCCAACGGGCGGCGGCATACAGCTCGGTGACGTGGCAAGCTTCGCCAAAGGCTATCTCGGCGCAAGCGCCGATTATGGACACGTCGCCATCGTCGAGGAAATCAAGGACGACGGAAGCATTGTTGTCAGCGAATCCGGCGGCGGCCTCCCATACGCATGGCTCAGGACCCTTACCAAAGAGCAGGCCAACAATCCCAGCATCACTTACATCCACTAATCCTGAGGGAAAGAAGGAATCATGCGTCGCATCAATTCCAAACTTGATTCGTACGAGCTTGCCGATTTGATGAGTGATTCTGACAACTGGGATCTTCTTGCGCAAATCCACGATCATCCCAGTACATGGCCGGAACTCGGCCAGTGGGCTGCGCATGCCATCGCACACCCCGAAACCGCTGGGGCCCCACCGGAACCGCTGCCAGACAGAAAACCCAAACATCGGCTGCTGCCCATCACACCCATCATCGACGATGAGCTGCCTCGCGATATACGGAACAACAGCACTCCCGTATCCAAGCCTGACAAACGGACGGGAACGACGATAGACACACCAATTAGGGTCGGGGAACATGTCGAGGATGATGTGTCCTTGGCGGAATTATCGGCTGACGACGCGGATGAGGTAGCCGTTCATCGGCATATCCCCTTTACCCGCATCGCCGGCATTATGCTCGCTCTGGTCACCGTAACGGGATTAGCCACAGGCCTTGTCATGGCGAAGAGGAACTACGACCATCGGGAAGCGCTCACGTCATGCAATCACGCAATCGAGCAATCTGACATAGTGAGGATTGAATGGGACAAGGCATTGAAACAGGCGGAACCATATGCGAAGCTCCAGGATAAAGACGTGCAGGATCCCAAATCTTTGGAACTGCTCGGCAAAATCAGGGGCTTCTGCTGTTTTCGTGGGTTAGGTTCTTGGTTGGGGTAGGTGTATGTCGAGTCCGCCGCATCGGAGCATGACGAGGGCGATGAGGTTGTTCACGTTGTGGAAGCCGTAGGCCATGCGGATGGTGACTTTGATCCTGTTGTTGAACGCCTCGAGCCT
>NZ_JBKEVI010000032.1:0-10278 GCF_056357035.1 Bifidobacterium sp. LH_417 | reverse complement strand
GCCGGGCAGGAGCTGCGCGGCCCTGCGCATGGCCGTGCCGGGCAGGTACGCGACCGTGACGTTCATGCTCCGGGCCACGGTCAGGGGCAGGGAGCCGATGGTGTTGGGCTGGTCGACGACCAGCAGCACGCGGCCGTGTTCGGACAGCCTCCCCAGCATGGCGCGGATGGCCCTCTCGTCCTGTTTCAGCGGCTTGTCGTACAGGGTGTTTCCTTCATGGTCGAGGGCGTGCGCGTGGTGCGCGCTCTTGCCCACGTCCAGTCCGACCCACACGTCGATGTCGTCCGGGCTCATCGTCGTATCTCCCGTCATGAGATGCCTCGGCCGCCGTGGACCGCTGGAATACGGTCCGGACGCCCGCGCCGCACCCACATTACGACGAGACCTGCGCCATGCGCCCCTACGCGTCCATGCGGCCGGCCTGGTTCCTATCAGCGGTCTGCAGGCATCCCCGCTCCCGGCGACAACACCCCCCGGATCATCAACGACAGGGCGAGAAAGTCATACCAGGACCGGCGACCCGGCCCCGACCATCGAGGCCTACCAAACATGGTAATGGGACGTTCTCAGGCTAGGGGACGTTCTCGAGCTCTACTCGCTGTGCCGATTCGTGCCGAAGGGCGCGACGATGCTCCACTACACGACGTGCGGAATCCATGCCGAGGGAGCAGTCAGGGGTGACGGTGCTCCACTACGGCATGCGGGGATCGTGATGCGGGACCGCGATGCCCCGCTCGTCGCACCGGTCCGTGCCGAGGGAGCAGTCAGGGGTGACGGTGCTCCACTACGGCATGCGGGGATCGTGATGCGGGACCGCGATGCCCCGCTCGTCGCACCGGTCCGTGCCGAGGGAGCAGTCAGGGGTGACGGTGCTCCACTACGGCATGCGGGGATGGTGTTGTGGAGCGGCGGTGCCCCGCTCGTCGCACCGGTCCGTGCCATGGGCAGTCGTGGGGATGGCGGTACGCCACGACGGCGTGCGGGGATCATGTTGTGGGGAGGGTGGTGCTCCACAACAGGGTCGTGGAAGGCGGCTCGTGGGAGTTGTGGCGCGATTTGAGGGCCCGGCTGCTCCACAACGCGCGGTGGGAACGATACCGGCGGCTGTTGTGGAGCGGGGCCGCTCCACAACAGGGGCGGGAACCGGGGTTCCGGTGAGTTGTGGCGCACCATACGGGCCCGGAACACTGAAAAACAGGGGTTTCCGCGGGGGTTGCGGCGGGACGCCGCTCCACAACAGGCTCTCCGGCACGTATTGTGGAGCAGCCCGGCCGGAACGCGGGGCACAGGGGGCCGCGCGCCGCGCGCGTCCGCCGCACGCGCCCCGAAAACGACCAGCCCCATTAACCGAAACTGCCGGCCCATAACCGAAACAACCGGATTACGACCGAACGACTAGCCCAGCAGTGACGAACGCATCGGACTCCGGCCCGTGACCACCCTCCGACGCTGCGCGCCACCTCCCGCCAGCGGGAGGGGAAGAAGAGGACGACGGTCGTATGATTCGGCGCCACTCCCACGCGACCGCCCTCCGACGCCACACCGCCTCCGGCCCGTGACCACCCTCCGGCGCTATGTGCCACCTCCCGCCAGCGGGAGGAGCGATAACAGGGCTGCAGGCGCATGATCCGGCACCACAGCGCCACGATTCCTTTGCCCCGCCGGCGGGGCTCCCCGGTGCGAGCCGGGTGGGGTGTCTACGTCAACGAACACCGCCGGTATCGGCCGGACACGACGGCGGTATGCCATCGCCGACCACCCTCCGGCGCTACGCGCCACCTCCCGCCAGCGGGAGGGGAAGAAGAGGACGACGGTCGCATGATTCGGCACCACTCCCACGCGACCACCCTCCGACGCCACACCGCCTCCGGCCCGTGACCACCCTCCGGCGCTATGCGCCACCTCCCGCCAGCGGGAGGAGAGATAAAAGGGCTGCAACCGCATGGCCCGGCCCCACTTCCGCGGGTCCGCCCTCCGGTGTCACGGCACCTCCAGCCGCGATCACCCTCCGCGCTGCCCGCCGCTTCCGGCGAGGGGAGGGGGTGCAAGTCATAACCGCATCCCGCCTACGCGCATAGGGCGACGAGCCGCTTTGGCTGACATGGGGTCGCCTGCTGCGACGTGGGAGTGAGGTACACCGGTTGACCATTTGCGGCTTCGATGGTATCTTGTGTGGTGGTACACAGCTGTATCTATTGGTACACAAGGATTTTTGTGTACCAATGAGCAACGTCGACCATCATCCGCGCCGGAGCGACAACAATCCGGCGGCGGAACCCACCATTCCCGTGACGGAGACCACCATCACCCCGTACCGGAACCATCGAAGGAGCAACATGAGGAAATCGGCAATGTGGCGACGCGTCGTCGCGCCGGCCCTCGCGGCGATGACGGCCGCGGCGGCCCTGTGCGCGTCGGGCATGCTCACGGCCCCCGTCGCGGGCGCCGCCGAGACGCCGGTCCAGGCGGGCATCAACGTCAAGGCCATCGACGGGCTGAGCCCGGACTTCATCGGGGGAGCGGACGTCTCCTCCATGCTGTCGCTGGAGGAAAGCGGCATCACGTTCAAGAACGAGCAGGGGCAGGCCGAGGACCTCTTCGAGCTGCTCAAGGAAAGCGGCGTCAACTACGTGCGCCTGCGCGTGTGGAACGACCCGTTCACCGCCGACGGGCAAGGCTACGGCGGCGGCAACGTGAACGCCGACCGGGCCCTGACGATGGCCAAGCGGGCCACCGCAGCCGGTCTCAAGGTGCTCGTCGACTTCCACTACTCCGACTTCTGGGCCGACCCCAGCAAGCAGCAGGCCCCCAAGGCGTGGAAGGCGTTCGAAGGCGACGCCGACAAGACCGCCCAGGCCGTATACGACTACACGAAGGAGACGCTGACCCGCTTCAAGGAGGCCGGCGTCGACGTCGGCATGGTGCAGGTCGGCAACGAGACCACCGCCAAGATCGCCGGCGTCTCCGGCTGGGACGGCATGTGCAAGGTGTTCTCCGCCGGTTCCAAGGCCGTGCGCGAGACCTTGCCGGACGCGAAGGTCGCCATCCACTTCACCAACCCCGAACGCAACACCTACGCCGGCTACGCGAAGCAGCTCAACGACCACAAGGTCGACTACGACGTGTTCGCCAGCTCCTACTACCCGTTCTGGCACGGCACGGCCGACAACCTCACCAAGCAGCTCAAGAACGTCGCCGCCACCTACCACAAGGACGTGATGGTCGCCGAAACCTCATGGGCGTACACGCTTGACGACGGCGACGACGACTCCAACACCATCACCGCGAAGAACGTGAACGCCGCCGACGTGAAATTCGACGTCAGCCCGCAAGGCCAGGCCGACGCGCTGCGCTACGTGGCGGACGCCGTCAACCAGGTCGGCGACAACGACGGCGACGGTGAGAACGACGGTCTCGGCGTCTTCTACTGGGAGCCCGCATGGCTGCCTGTCGGCAAGGGAGGCCGTAACAACGCCGATCTCGTCAAGCTGTGGAACACGTACGGCGGCGGATGGGCCACCGCGGCCGCCGGCGAATACGATCCCAACGACGCCGGCAAGAAGTGGGGCGGCTCCGGTGTCGACAACCAGGCGCTGTTCGCCTTCGACGGCACAGCGCTGCCATCTCTGAAGACCTTCTCCTACCTGCACACCGGCGCCGTCACCGAACACACCTTCACCGGCATCGACGACATCGCCATCACCGCCTCCGACCAGGACTCCACGGACGCCATCACAACGAAGCTCCCCGCCGAGGTGACCGCCAAGTACAAGGACGGCGCGGACGAGACCGAAACCGTCACCTGGCGCGACAACGCCCTCGACTGGATCCGCGGCGCCGGCACCTACACGATCGACGGCGTCACCTCCGCCGGGCACACGGTCAAAGCCGTCATCACCGTCACCGAAACGCCCGAAACCAACCACCTCGTCAACGGAGGCTTCGAGGACGGCGCAAACAGCGGCTGGGCCGTCACCGGCACCGGCGCGAGCATCAAATCCGACAAGGGCAACGCCTCCGACGGATCATGGGTGCTGGGCTTCTGGGCCGACAAGGCGTACACGTTCAAGGCCACGCAGACCGTCACCGGACTTGAACCCGGCGACTACACGCTCACCGCGAAAAGCCAGGGCGCGCTCGTCGGCGGCACCGCTGGAACGAACCAAGTGACGCTCTCCGCGACGGCCGGCGACACCACCGCATCCGACGAACTCAAACTCGACGGCTGGAAGCAATGGCACACCGCCAACGTGCCCGTCACCGTCGGCACGGACGGCACCGTGACCGTCTCCATCGACGGCGACCTCGGCGCCGGCGACTGGGGCAGCATCGACGAGGTCACGCTCACCCGCAAGGCCGAAAAGCCCGCGAAGGCCGACACCACGAGCCTTGAGAAGGCCGTCAAGAAGGCTGAGGCCGTGAAGCGCGCCGACTACACCGACGATTCGCTCGACAAGCTCGACTCCGCGCTCGCCGCCGCACACGTGCTCCTGTCCGGCAGCACCGTCACCGACGACGACGTCGCGCAGGTCACGAAGCTCGTCGACGACGCCGTCAAGGACCTTCAGACCAAGAAGTTCGTCAGCATCTCCGTCACACCGAAGAAGACCTCCTACTGCATCGGCGAGAAGATCGCCGCCGACGACCTCACCGTCACCGGCAACTACGAGGCCGGCTCCGGCAGCGTCGAACTCGCCGCCGACCAGTACACGCTCGACTACGACTTCTCTGCCGCGTCCGACGCTGTGAAGGTCACCGTCGCCCTCGCCTCGGACCCGAACGTGACTGAAACGTACACCGTGAAGGTCGCGGCGACGGACTCCGGCGAGACTGGTGGCGATACCGGTGATACCGGCGAGTCTGGCGGTTCCGGCGACGGTGCCGAGACGACGCCGGACGACGGTGCCGCGACGAAGCCCGGAGACACGACGGATACGACGGATACGACGGATACGACGAACGACGGCAAACGCGACGATGACGCGATGCCCGCGACCGGTTCCGCCGTCGCGCTCATCGCCATCGCCGCGGGAGCGCTCGCCCTCGCCGGCATCGCGCTGACCGCCGTCCGTCGCCGCGATTGAGCGACGGACGACTCACTGGTCGACCGACGGTCGGCAGCGCGACCGCACGCTGCCGGCCGTCGGATTGAAACCCGTAATCGCACGCGTCAATCGCACGCCAATCACGCATCACCATCACACATCACATAAGGAACGATCACATGAACACATGGAAACGAGCGGTGGCCGCACTGGCGGCACTGCCGCTGACGGTCGCCGGACTGGCACTGGGTGCCGGCACCGCGCAGGCCGCCGACACGACGGGTGCGACCGGCGCCCCCACCGACGGCCTCATCGCCGCATACGACTTCGCCGACGGGACCGGCGCCACGCTCACAGACGCCACCGGCAAGCACGACGGCACCGTGCAGGGCGACGCCGACTGGGGCCGCGGCACACTCAAACTCACCGGATCGAACTACGTGCGGCTGCCCGACGGTCTGCTCGCCGGCAAGACCGCGGCGACCGTCACCGTGATGGCCAAGCCGGACGCCACCGCGTTCACGCGCAACAACTTCCTGTGGAACCTCGGCGGCTCCGGCGACGACGCGACGGGACAACTGTTCGTCGGTGCCAACTCGAACCGTGCCGTGATCTCGAACAGCAACTGGGCGGGGGAGAAGGTCGTGAGCGACCTCGGTCTCGCCGCCGGCCAGTGGAGCCAGGTCACCGTCACTGTCGCGCCGAACGCCGACGGTGCCACCTCCACGCTCGCCGCCTACGTCAACGGCGTGAAGAAGGGCGAAGTCGCCGATTCGACCGTGAACCTCACCGACATCAAGGCGTGGGACCACGACCTCATCGGCGGATCCGCCTACAAGGGAGACAAGACCTTCACCGGCGAGATCTCCAACTTCCGCATCTACGAGCGCGCGCTCGACGCCGACGAAGTGAAGAGCGTGTCCGACGCCGACGCCGCCGAAGTCGCCGCCGAATCCCAGCTCACCGACGCGGAGAAGGCCGACGCCGACCTCAAGGCGCTGACTGTCGGCGAGACGCTCTACGCCGACGCGTCACTGCCCGTCGTCGGTGCCAACGGATCGACGATCTCCTGGAAGTCCGACAACGAAGCGGTGAAGATCAAGACCGACGCCGGCAGCGCCACGGCCGTGATCACCCGCGGCGACAAGGACGTGCAGGTGACGCTCACCGCGACCGTCACCTCCGGCGACGAGACCCGGACCCGCGACTTCACCGTCACCGTCGCGAACAAGACGGCGAAGGAGAAGACCTCCGCCTACCTGTTCGTCCACTTCACCGACGAGACCGCGTGGACCGGCGAGCAGATGTACTTCGCCACCAGCAAGGACGGCACCACGTGGAAGGACACCAAGCCGCAGGGATTCCCAGCGCTCATCTCCGACCTTGGCGAGAAGGGCGTGCGCGACCCGTACATCATCAAAGCGCAGGACGGCACCTACTACGTGCTCGCCACCGACCTCGGCATCTGGCAGCGCGGCGGCAGCTGGACCGGCACCGTCGACAACGCCAGCACGCAGCTGATCGTCTGGTCGTCCAAGGACCTCGTGAACTGGAGCAAGCCGTGGACGCTCGACGTCGCCTCCAAGATCCCGCTCGCCGACGGCACCACCGCGAAGGGCGGCTGCGCGTGGGCTCCGGAAGCCATCTGGGACGACGCCACGCAGCAGTACCTCATCTACTTCGCGGTCGGCGCCGACCCGGCCGACCAGCATCTGGACAACGGCAGCCGCGGCATGAACATGTACTACGTGACCACCAAGGACTTCACTCAGGACACGACCTCGTCCCCGGTGCGCTGGATCGATTATGACGGCGCGCAGCTCGACACCACCGTGCTCAAGGTCGGCGATTGGTACTACCGCGCCACCGGTTCGGGCAACATCTACCTCGAACGCAGCAAGAACCTCACCGCCGTGGCCGAAGGCACCGACGTGGAACACAACGTGAACGCCGATCCGACCGGCGAGAAGGGGTGGCAGTTCATCGGCTGGATGAACGGCAGCCACTCCAACGTGATCCTCTCGAAGCTGCGCCCGTACAGCGCGCTCGAAGGCGGCGAACTCTTCCAGTACAACGAGACCGACCAGGTAGACGGCAAGCCCACGTTCGGCTTCATGGCCGACGCGTTCGGAGCCAAGGCCGGCTACCAGCCGTATCGCACCACCGATCTCGCCGACTCCACCGGCGACGCATGGTCGCGCGGCTCCGACATCAACTTCGACAAGATCAAGAAGCGCCATGGCGCGATCATCCCGATCACCCAGACCGAATACGACCGCATCAACGCGGCCTACATCGGATCGCAGTCCCGCGCCACGCTCGACACGCTGACCGTCGGCGGCAAGTCCGTCGACCTCGCGGCGGCGCGCGGCGGCACCGGCGCGACCGTCGAGACGGACGATCCGGCGGCGCTCGCGGAAGGCGACGTCGTCGCCGCGCTCGCCGCCGCGCCGCAGCTCAAGACCGCGGTCACGATCGGCGATGTCGACGGTTCCGGCGACGACGTGTCGCGCACGGTGACCGTGGACGTCACCTCCGAGGACGGCAGCGCCACGGCCACGTACACCGTGCGCGTCGTCAAGACGAAGGCGACTCCGGAACCGGAACCGACGCCGGAACCGGAGAAGCCGGGAACTGATACGCCGGGGGCTGGTGACGGCGCTGGTGACGGCGCTGGTGACGGCGCTGGTGACGGTGCGAACGACGGCACGAATGATGGTACGGGTGACGGTGTGAACGGTGGCGCCGGTCGCGACACCGCCCACGGCGACAGCGGCAGGACGCTCGGCGCCACCGGTGCGGCCGTGGCCGCGGTGGCGGGCGTCGCCATGCTGCTCGCCGCGACCGGCGTCACGCTGGCCGTGCGTCGTCGCCATCATGCCGAATAAGCAGATGACTGACGGCTGAAATCGGCGGAATCAGGCCGGTCGGTCGGGCTGATGCGTCGGCCGAGTCGTGTCGATTGGATGGCATCGGTCGGATCGGCTCTGCCCGTGATTCCGTCATACGAATGCTGGACGCCGCGGTGCGCGGCCGCTGGAAGGAAGTCGTTCCTTCCGCCGGCGGGGTGCCGCGGCGTTCCGCGCTTCAGCGGTACAATCGCAACCGGAAGACGCAGTTCGTTCCGGAAGTGTCGACGGCGTGAGGCGGCCTGGTAGCCGCATCACCCGCCGCTCGCTTTCACGGCAAGGAGGCATGGTGATGGTCGTACCTATGGATGCAGGATCGGGCGATCGTCGCGCAACAGGTGAGACGGCATCCGTGGCGGGTGCCGTGACGGGAGCTGGAACGGGTGCCGCGACGGATGCCGAGGTGAGCGGCGGAGCGAATGAGGTCGCACTGCCGGATGGAAGTATGATGCCGCGCCTCGGCATGGGCACATGGTATCTGGGTGAAGGACGGCGTCCGTTCGATGATGAGGTCGCGGCGTTGCGCGCCGGACTGGATGCGGGAGTGCGGCTGATCGACACGGCCGAAATGTATGCGGACGGTGGTGCGGAACGTCTCGTCGGCGACGCGATCGACGGATACGACCGTGAATCGCTGTATCTCGTCTCGAAGGTGTACCCGCATAACGCGGGGCGCCGTCACTTGCGTCGCAGTCTGGAGGCGTCGCTGCGCCGTCTCGGCACCGACTATCTCGACATGTATCTACTGCACTGGCGCGGGAACGTGCCGCTGCGCGAGACTGTCGACTGCATGGAACGGGCCGTCGCAGACGGCCTGATCCGCCGCTGGGGCGTCTCGAATCTCGACCTGAACGACATGCACGAACTGGTGGGAATCGCGGACGGTACGCATTGCTGCGTCGACCAGGTGCTCTACCACATGGGGTCGCGCGGTATCGAAGTCGATCTGCTGCCGTGGCTGCGCGGTCGGCATATTCCGGTGATGGCCTATTGTCCGCTTGCTCAGGCTGGACGGCTGCGCGACGGGATGCTGGGAAGTGCGGCGGTGCGCGAGGTCGCGGCCGCGCACGGATTCACACCGATGCAGGTGTTGCTCGCATTCGTGCTCCACCAGCCGGACATGGTCGCCATCCCGCGGTCCGGCGTGCCCGCGCACGTGCTCGCCAACGCCGCGGTGCTCGATTCCCTGCTGTCCGACGAGGAATACAGGCTGCTGTCCCAAGCGTTCCCAGCTCCCGACCACCCGGTCCCCCTCGACATGGAGTAACCCTTCCTTGCCTCCCGCCCATGCAGTCGCCCTGCTGTGAGCGGTTTGGCGGTGGTGCGCGGTGTTTCCTCCCGCTGGCGGGAGGTGGCGCGTGGGTGTCGGTTGCAGGTTTGGTGGGTTGTGCTGTGGCGGGTTGTGCTGTGTCGCGTGGTGTCTGGTTGTTTCCTCCCGCTGGCGGGAGGTGGCGCGTGAGCGCCGGAGGGTGGTTTGGTGGTGCGGGGTGGGTGTCGGTTGCTGATTTGGTGGGTTGTGCTGTGTCGCGTGGTGTGTGTTGTTTCCTCCCGCTGGCGGGAGGTGGCGCGTAGCGTCGGAGGGTGGTCCGGCGTGGAGGGGGTGGTGTTTGTTGTCTGTTTTCGACACGCCGGTGTTTTGGCTTGTTTTCGGGGGTTTGTTGGTGTTGTGTGGTGTGTGGGTTGCGTGGTTGGTTGTGGTGGTGTAGATTGTTCTTTCGCTGCCGGTCGGCTTCTGGTTCCTGTTCTTGTGTGGTTCCGGGGTTGGTCGTGTGTGGTGGTTTGAGAACTCAAGAGTGTGTTGTACTACTTACTTCTTTATAGTCAATGATTGCCAGTCCGATGCCGGCTCCGGTTTTTTCTGGAGTGCCCGAGGGGGTTTGAATGGTGTCGGGGTTTTTGTGCGAACCTCTTTCCTTATAAGGGGTTCCGTCTTTTTTCTTTTTGAGAGTCGTTTTTCGATGTCTCTTTGCAAAGGTTTTTTGTGGAGGGTTCGATTCTGGCTCAGGATGAACGCTGGCGGCGTGCTTAACACATGCAAGTCGAACGGGATCCTGCCAGCTTGCTGGTGGGTGAGAGTGGCGAACGGGTGAGTAATGCGTGACCGACCTGCCCCGTACTCCGGAATAGCTCCTGGAAACGGGTGGTAATGCCGGATGTTCCAGTTGATCGCATGGTCTTCTGGGAAAGGGTTTTACTGGTATGGGATGGGGTCGCGTCCTATCAGCTTGACGGTGTGGTGATGGCGCACCGTGGCTTCGACGGGTAGCCGGCCTGAGAGGGCGACCGGCCACATTGGGACTGAGATACGGCCCAGACTCCTACGG
>NZ_JBKEVI010000031.1:0-14663 GCF_056357035.1 Bifidobacterium sp. LH_417 | reverse complement strand
GAGGAGACCTGCCCATAGTACGAGAGGACCTGGGTGGACGAACCTCCGGTACGCCGGTTGTCACGCCAGTGGCACCGCCGGTTGGCTGCGTTCGGAAGGGATAACCGCTGAAAGCATCTAAGCGGGAAGCCCGCTCCAAGATAAGTATTCCCGGGGCCCTTCGGGGCCTGAGACCCCCCATGCAGAACACGTGGTCGATAGGCCGGACGTGGAAGCCCCGCAAGGGGTGGAGCCGACCGGTACTAACGGGGAAGCGCGACACACAACCCCACCCCGAGGGTGGGAGAGCATCGGCGAAGACTGCGCGAAAACACGCGACACGGAACAACCGTCCGTGACCACAACACGATCGACAAGCGTCCACCATCCGGTCCCCGAACCACCAGCCCAGGGAACGACCCCCCGAACGGGGCGGGTCCCATAATTGAAGATTTGCGGCGGTCATGGCCCAGGGGAGACGCCCGGACCCATTCCGAACCCGGAAGCTAAGACCTGGCACGGCGATGGTACTGCACCCGACAGGGTGTGGGAGAGTAGCACGCCGCCGCACCACAATCCCACGAAGGCCCCTGGTCGAGCAACAGCTCCCAAGGGCCTTCCCCATACCCGGACACCCGACAAGCCACACACGCGGACGGGGGGAACAACCCGCCACGACACGCACGCCACATCACCACACGCGCGTGCGACCACCCTCCGGCGCTCACGCGCCACCTCCCGCCGGCGGGAGGAAACAACGGGCACGCGACGGGAACGAACCCCGCCACACACGCGGGCCACGAAACCACCCTCCGGCGCTGCGCGCCACCTCCCGCCGGCGGGAGGAAACACGGGAGCGACCTGCGAAGAAGAGGGCACGAACGGGGTGAAAAGTGGACATTCCCCGTCATTCCAACCATCGGCGTTGTTACGATGGGCTCTTATGAGCGAGAACATCATGCGAATCATCGACCTTCGCGGTCAAGTCCTGTCCCGTGCCGAGCTGCTGGCCGCGATGCCGCGCGCCGCGATGGGCACCTCCGAAGCCACCGATCTGGTGCGCCCCATCCTCGACGACGTCAAGGAGCGCGGTGCCGCGGCACTGCGTGACTTCGAGGAGAAGTTCGACCACGTTCGCCCCGAGCACCTGCGCGTGCCCGAAGAGGCCATCCAGGATGCGCTCACCACGCTCGACCCGGAGGTGCGCGCCGCCATCGAGGAATCCGTGCGTCGCGCCCGCGCCGTCGCCGCCAATCAGGTGCCGAAGGACTTCCACACCGATCTCGCGCCCGGTGCGCGCGTCGCCGAACGTTGGATTCCGATCCAGCGCGTCGGCCTGTACGTGCCCGGCGGCAAGGCCGTGTACCCGAGCTCCGTCATCATGAACGCCGTGCCCGCGCAGGCCGCCGGCGTCGAATCCCTGGCCATCGCGACCCCGCCGGCCCGCGACAACGACAAGGGCCTGCCGAACAAGACCATTCTCGCCACCTGCGCCATTCTCGGCGTCAAGGAGGTGTACGCGGTGGGTGGCGCCCAAGCCATCGCCATGTTCGCGTACGGCGCGAAGGGCTCCGAACCGCAGGACGGCGCCGTGCTGTGCGATCCGGTCGACAAGATCACCGGCCCGGGCAACATCTTCGTCGCCACCGCCAAGTCCCTTGTCTCCGCGTTCGTCGGCATCGACGCGGTCGCCGGCCCCACCGAGATCGGCATCATCGCCGACAAGGACGCGAACCCGAGCCTGCTCGCCGCCGACCTCATCGGTCAGGCCGAGCACGACGAGCTCGCCGGCTCCGTCCTGTTCACTGACTCCCCGGAACTCGCCGAGAAGGTGCAGGAGAACCTCAACTACCGCGTGCCGAAGACCGAGCACGCCGAACGCGTCCACACGTCCCTTAGCGGCACGCAGTCGGCTATCGTCCTCACCGACGGTCTTGACCAGTCCATCGACGCCGCCAACGCCTACGCGGCCGAGCATCTTGAGATTCAGACCGCGAACGCGGACGAGGTCGTCAAGCGCATCAAGAACGCAGGCGCCATCTTCCGCGGCCCGTATTCGCCGGTGCCGCTCGGCGACTACATGTCCGGTTCCAACCACGTGCTGCCCACCGGCGGCACCGCCCGATTCGCCGCCGGACTCGGCGTGCACACGTTCATGAAGCCCGTCGAAGTCATCGAATACGACGAGGAGGGCCTCAAAGCCCTCGCCGCGCGCATCAACGCGTTCGCCGTGTCCGAGGATCTGCCCGCCCACGGCGAGTGCGTGCTGTCCCGCTTCGTCAAGGATCCGTACGACAAGGAGACCCTGCGCGAGCAGGAGAAGGAAGCCGGTCTGCTGTGAGTGCCATCCCCTCGAATCTGCCCCTGAGGAACGATCTGATCGGTGAGGAACCGTATGGTGCGCCACAACTTGACGTGCCCGTCTGCCTCAACGTCAACGAGAATCCGTACGCTCCGGATCCGGCCGTATGCGACACGATCGCCCGCCGCGTGCGTGAGATCGCGCCCACGCTGAACCGTTACCCGGACCGCGAGCACATCGAACTGCGTCAGGCGTTCAGCGACTATCTCGCCCGCGAGTCGGGCACGCGTCTCGACGTGGACGAACTGTGGGGCGCGAACGGCTCCAACGAGATCATGCTCCAGCTGTTCCAGGCGTTTGGCGGCCCGGGGCGTACCGCGCTCGGCGCCGACCCCACGTACTCCATGTACCCGGAGTATGCGCGCGACACGTTCACCGGCTGGAAGCTCGCTCACCGCAACGAGGACTTCACGCTCAACGTGGAGAAGACCATCGAAGCAATCCGCGAGGTCAAGCCGTCCATGGTGCTGCTCACCAGCCCGAACAATCCGACCGGCACGCCGCTGCCGATGGAGGACATCGAGCGTATCCTCGCCGCCTGCGAGACCGCCGAGGTCGAAGGCGCTGGCGAAGGCGTGCACCCGATCCTCGTCATCGACGAAGCGTACGTGGAGTTCCGCAACCCCGGCACCCCCAGCGCCGTGAGCCTCATCAAGGATCATCCGAACCTGGCCGTCAGCCGCACGATGAGCAAGGCGTTCGCCTTCGCCGGCGCGCGCGTCGGCTACCTCGCCGCAAGCAAGGGCATCATCGACTGCGTGCGCATCGTGCGCATGCCGTACCATCTGTCGGCCGTCACGCAGGCCGCCGCCCTCGCCGCGTTCGAGCACACCGACGAGCAGCTCAGCCGCGTCGGGCATCTGCGCGAGACCCGCGAGGCCACCGCCGCATGGCTCAAGGAGCAGACCTACAAGGGCGTCAACCTCGAGGTCGCCGAATCCGGTTCCAACTTCCTGCTCTTCGGCGGGCGCTTCGACAAGCGTGACGCGATCTTCGACGAACTGCTCAAGCGCGGCGTGCTCATCCGCGTCGTCGGCCCGGACGGCTGGCTGCGCGTGTGCATGGGCACTGACGAGGAGATGCGGCGTTTCCGCGAGGCCCTCGCCGAGACGTTGCGTATCGTAGAAGCAGAATAATCGTCACGACAAGGGACAAGGAGTCCGAATATGGCGCGCACCGCGCACATCGTCCGTGAGACCAGCGAGTCGCATATCGACCTCGAACTGAACCTCGACGGCACCGGCCAGACCGACATCGACACCTCCGTGCCGTTCTACAACCACATGATGAACGCGCTCGGCAAGCACTCGCTCATCGACCTGAAGATCCACGCGCACGGCGACACCGACATCGACGTGCATCACACCGTGGAGGACACGGCCATCGTGTTCGGCGAGGCGCTGAAGCAGGCGCTCGGTGACAAGCGCGGCATCCGTCGGTTCGCCGACGCCACCGTGCCGCTCGATGAGGCGCTCGCCACGGCCGTCGTCGACATCTCCGGACGTCCGTACGTGGTGTGCACCGGCGAGCCGGAAGGCTACGAATACTGCATGATGGGCGGTCATTTCACCGGCTCCCTCGTGCGTCACGTCATGGAGTCGATCGCGCTGCATGCCGGCATCTGCCTGCATCTGACGGTGCTTGCCGGCCGCGACCCGCATCACATCGCCGAAGCCGAGTTCAAGGCGTTCGCGCGTGCGCTTCGCTTTGCCGTCGAACCCGATCCGCGCATCGAGGGGCTGATTCCGAGCACGAAGGGATCGCTGTGATGTCCGGTTGGGACGACGACAAGAACCTCGGCGACGACGGTCATCTTTCCGACGACGACATCGCCAAGGCGATGGCGGGATTCGAGAAGGAGTTCGCGCAGGACGACGGCATCGCGGATGCCGCGTCCGACGCGACGACGTCCGGCGACGACCTGCCGTCCATCGACGACATCAGCATCGACATCCCCGACGACGCTTCGGCGATCGACCCGTCCACCGGTTTCGAAGACGCGCTGCAGGGGCTGCTCGGCAACAAGGCGAAGATGGCGGCGCTCGTCACGCGCATCGCGTCCGCGCCGCTACTCGCCGCGTTCTGCCAGTTGTCCGACATCTCCGCGGACTGCATCGGCTCCAATCAGGGCGCCGTCGCCGTGCTGCGCGATCTCGACGGCGACGCTCCCGAAGCGGCGGCACGCGACATCACCACCGTCGTCGGCGGGATGAGCGTCGTGCTCGGCGTCAACCGCGCCGACAAGCTCGAAGTCACCCTGTACGCGGGCGGAGAATCCGGGTCCACGCTCGCCCCGCCCATCCTGTTCAACTCGACGCCGCGCTTCGTGGAGGATCTCATGCTCGGCATCACCACCGTCGCTCAGCTGAAGACGCAGGGCTTCGAAGTGGTCGAATCCGGGAGCATGGACCACGATCAGGCGATGAAGGTGATCGCCGAGCACACGCGCATGGGACGCGGGGGAGCGACCCGCGGTTCCAGCATCGAATAACCCGTCGCATCGCGAAACCCGACACATCGATAAGGAGAATCCCGTGACCACAGCAGTCGTCTTCGACTATGGATTCGGCAACGTGCGTTCCATGGTGCGTGCGCTCGCCCGGCTCGGCGTCGACACCACGCTCACCTCCGACTACCGTCAGGCGTTGGAGGCCGACGGTCTCGTCGTGCCGGGCGTGGGCGCGTTCGCCGCCTGCATGGAAGGGCTGCGCCACGTGCAGGGCGATCGCGTGATTGTCGATCGTCTGCGCGCCGGACGTCCCGTGCTCGGCGTGTGCGTCGGCGAACAGGTGATGTTCGAGACCGGTCACGAGCACGGGGAGAACGCCGCCGGCGTGGGGCTGATCGGCGGTTCCGTCGATCCGCTCGACGCGGACGTCGTGCCGCATATGGGCTGGGACACGGTCGAAGGCGCGCAGGGTTCCACGCTGCTCAAGGGCGTGGAGGATGAGCGCTTCTACTTCGTCCACTCCTACGCGGCGCATGAGGCGACGGCGAAGGACCTGTCCGGATTCCAGATCGACATTGCCGACGACAGCCACGTCACCTGGTGCACGTATGGCCGCAGCCGGTTCGTCGCCGCCTACGAACGTGGGCCCCTGTCCGCCACCCAGTTCCATCCGGAGAAGTCCGGTGACGCGGGAGCCCAGCTGCTGAAGAACTGGATCGCCACGTTCTGACGTGGGGCCGCTCCGGGTGTCTCCGTCATCGGGTGTCTCCCGTCAGGTCGTTCGTCGTTTCGTCGTCCCGCATCCGTCATTGTCCCGGCCGCCCCATGGGCGAACAGGACCGTCACCAGGAACTCTTAGAAAGGTGTGATCATGTCCCTTACCCTGCTTCCCGCCGTCGACGTGCGCGACGGCAAGGCCGTGCGTCTGCGCCAAGGCGAATCCGGCTCCGAAACCGACTACGGCTCCCCGCTTGAGGCGGCGCGCACGTGGGTCGAATCCGGTGCGGAATGGATCCACTTGGTCGATCTCGACGCCGCGTTCGGTACCGGCGACAACCGCGCCCAGCTGCGTGAGATCGTCCACGAGCTCGGCGACCGTGTCAACATCGAGATGTCCGGCGGCGTGCGCGACGACGCGTCGCTCGACGCCGCGCTTGAGGCGGGCGCCGCACGTGTCAACATCGGCACCGCCGCGCTGGAGAACCCCGAGTGGACGCGCAAGGTCATCGCGAAATACGGTGACCGTGTGGCCGTGGGCCTCGATGTGCGCGGGCACACGCTCGCCGCGCGCGGTTGGACGCGCGAAGGCGGCGACCTGTTCGAGACGATGAAGATGCTCGACGACGCCGGATGCTCGCGTTACGTCGTCACCGATGTGGCACGCGACGGCATGATGAGCGGCCCGAACCTCGACCTGCTGCGCGAGGTCGCCGAGCGTACGGACGCGAAGGTGACCGCTTCCGGCGGCATCGCCAAGCTCGACGATCTGAGGAACATCCGCACGCTCGCCGAGATCGGCGTCGACTCCGCGATTCTCGGCAAGTCGTTGTACGCGCGCGCGTTCACGCTCGAAGAGGCGCTCGAAGTCGCGCGGTAGGCGACGGAGAACAGCGCGATGGTCGACTGAGGGTGGTTCCGGGCTGGGCCTGGACCACCCTCAGTCGCGTTGTGCGCGACAGCTCCCGCCGGCGGGAGCAGAGGATGCGCGGAGCACGCTTGGTCGTGTGTTGCGAAACGGCTTTCGCCGGTGGAGCGAACTCGGACCACCCTCAGTCGCGTTGTACGCGACAGCTCCCGCCGGCGGGAGCGGGGGATTCAGGGCACGTTGAGTGGTGTGCCGGGTGGCAGCTCCCGCCGGCGAATCGGAGCGGCGCTTTAGGCGCAGGGGAGCTGGCCCTTTTTGATCATCTTCTTGAAGACGGCGTAGTCCTTGTCGTTCTGTTCGGCGTAGCTGACGGCGAACGAGGCAATCGCCTGATCGAATTCGTCGGAGCCTCCCAGATAGTTCGCGATCGCAATCGAGTCGCCGGTGCGCGCGTGCGCGTGCGCGAGACACCATGCGCACATGCGCGCCAGATCGGACAGGGCGGTCGCGTTGAGGTTGTCGATGTCGATCGACCCCTTGCCGTTCCACAGCTGGCGCACGTAGTAGTCGCGTTTCCTGCCGTCCTCCGCGAGGAAGCTCGTCCAGCCGAGCAGCACGTCGGCCGTGGACTGGATCAGCTTCTGGCCCTGCACGACGCGTTCGCCGTGCGTCGCGTACGGGGAGGCGCCGCAATAGTGCTCGAGCACCGAATACGTGGCCTCCTTCATCTGGATCATCATCGGATCGTCGATGTCGCGCGCGATCCACACGCTCGCCCAGGCGCGCTGTCCCACCGAGCCGACACCCACGACCTTGCGCGCCGCATCCTGGTAACGGAAATGGTCGAACACCCAGCGCCGGTCCTCGTACAGGGAATGGCGGTAGTTCTCGAACAGGGTGTCGAGACGCGCCTGCAGCGCATCGAGATCGGCGTAGCCGTCCAGCTCGTTGATCGGCACGAGTTCGGGCGGGTTCGACTTGAACCTCAGCTTGCCGTCCTTGAGGCGACACAGTTTCGCGGCGGCCGCGTCGTTGTCCTTGAGCAGCGCCTTCATCGCGGCCTGACGCAGCGTGCCGTTGCGCTTGCCGCCGCCGGTCGTCTCGAACCGGTCGAGCGTCTCCTCCACGTCGAGATGCTCGTACCAGGCGTCGAGATAATCCATTTCGGAGAACCATTTGATGCGCTCGCGGTAGGTGCGCGTGCACTGGAGCACGGCGGCGCGAATGTCTTTCTCCTTGAGCTTGTTCGCGCGTCCGCAGATCTCCACGGACACGGCGAGACGTTTGAGATCCCATTCCCACGGTCCGGTCGCCGTCTCGTCGAAGTCGTTGATGTCGAACACGAGACGTGCGGAGGGGGAGCGGAAGATGCCGAAGTTGCCGATGTGCGCGTCACCCACGCATTGCACGGGGATGCCGGTGACCGGCGTGGTCGCCAGATCGTTCGTCATGATGAGCACCGTGCCGCGGTAGAACGTGAACGGGCTGGCGCTCATGCGCTTGTAGCGCAGTGGGATCAGGTCGGGCACGCGAATCGCGGACTGCTCCTCAAGCAGGTCGATCGCCTCGCGGCGGCCGGAACGCACCTGCCAGACGGCGTGCGATTCGAGCGGCGCCTGGCGGCGGGCGGCGATGCCGGCTCGGGAACGCTCGCGTGGGGAATCCGCCTGCTTCCATGAGGAGACATCGACGGGAGGATTGGCGGACGGGGTGAGATGGTCGTGTGCAGCTTCGCTCATGGGCACCACTGTAGCGTGACATACGCCGAGGTAACAAAGCCCTAACACGTGGGTGTGAGGATTGGGCACTATGGATAAGCAACAGGAGTTCGCCCTGCGCACCGTCGAGGAACGCGACGTGCGCTTCATTCGTCTATGGTTCACGGACGTGCTCGGCACGCTGAAGTCCGTGGCCATCGCGCCGGCGGAACTGGAGGCTGCGTTCGAGGAGGGGCTTGGATTCGACGGTTCGGCCATCGAGGGCATGACGCGCGTGTCCGAGGACGACATGATCGTCAAGCCCGACCCCTCCACCTTCCAGATCCTGCCGTGGCGCGGCGGACCGCAGGGGACGGCCCGCATGTTCTGCGACGTGCTCACCCCGGACGGCGAGCCGAGCCTCGGCGATCCGCGCCACGTGCTGAAGCGTTCGCTCGCCAAGGCGAAGGAGAAGGGCTTCACGTTCTACGTGCACCCCGAAATGGAGTTCTACCTGTTCGAACAGCAGGAGGACTGGTCGAAGGCGCCGACGCCAATCGACGAGGGCGGCTACTTCGACCACGTGCCGCGCAGCCCCGGCATGGACTTCCGCCGCGCCACCGTGAACATGCTCGAACAGATGGGCATCTCGGTGGAGTACTCGCATCACGAGGCGGGCCCCGGCCAGAACGAGATCGACCTGCGGTATGCGGACGCGCTCACCACGGCCGACAACATCATGACGTTCCGCACCGTGGTCAAGGAGATTTCGCTGGAACGCGGCATCCACGCGAGCTTCATGCCTAAGCCCTTGGCCGACGCGCCCGGCTCCGGCATGCACACGCATCTGAGCCTGTTCGAGGGTGACGCGAACGCGTTCTATGAGGCCGGCCAGGAGTTCAACATGTCCCTGACCGCCCGCCAGTTCGCCGCCGGCATTCTCCACCATGCGGCGGAGATCTGCGCGGTCACCGACCAGTACGTGAACTCGTACAAGCGTCTGTGGGGCGGCAACGAGGCGCCGAGCTACATCTGCTGGGGCCACAACAACCGTTCCGCGCTGCTGCGCATCCCGCAGTACAAGCCCGGCAAGGGCAATTCGGCGCGCATGGAGTTCCGCGGTCTCGACCCGGTCGCCAACCCGTACCTCGCGTACTCGGTGCTGCTGGCCGCCGGCCTCGACGGCATCGAGAAGCAGATGACGCTGGCCGAACCGACGAGCGACGACGTGTGGGAACTCACCGACGAGGAGCGCCAGTCCATGGGCATCGAACCGCTGCCGCGTTCGCTCGGCTCCGCGCTGAAGATCATGGAGAAGTCCGATTTTGTGGCGGACGTGCTCGGCGAACACGCGTTCAACTACTTCCTGCGCAACAAGCGTCAGGAGTGGGAGGAGTACAACCAGCAGGTCACGCCGTTCGAGCTCAAGAAGTATCTGCCGAAGCTGTAGCGCCTGCGGGGAGGGGAGCGGCATCGCGATACGCGCTGTTCCGCCTCCCGACCGCATTGGAGGGGGTCTTCCGGATTGATCGTCCGGAAGACCCCCTCTGCGTGTCATGGGTGCGTTGTTGTAGGGCTGGGCCAATAGCATGCACATGGAACATCACGACGAGGAAGAACCAGACGCATGACGAATACTCCACGCCCCACGACGGCCCCTGAAAAGAAACCGGTTTCACCCCGATCCGACCGCTTCTTCAACCTGCCGGTCACGATCCTCATCCTCGCGAGCTTCATGCTCGGCATGAGCGAATTCGTGGTCGTCGGCATCCTACCCGACATCGCGCAGGGACTCAACGTCTCCGAAGTGACCGTCGGCAACCTCGTCGCCCTGTTCGCGTTCGTCTACGCGCCGGTCACGCCGCTCGGTTCCGCCATCTCCGCGCGTTTCCCGCGCTTCGCGACCTATCTGACGCTCATGGGCGTCTTCCTCGCCGGCAACCTGCTGTGCGCGCTCGCGCCCAACTACGCCGTCCTGCTGGTCGCGCGCATCATGATCGCGCTCGTCTCCGGCACGCTCGTCGCCATCGCCATGACCTACGCGCCCGACGTCACCACCGACAAATACCGCACCAAGTTCATCGCATGGGTGTTCTCCGGGTTCTCCATCGCCTCCGTCGTCGGCGTGCCGTTCGGCACGTGGGTGGCGAACACGTTCAGCTGGCGCATCACGTTCCTCATCATCACCGCCGCCACCGCCGCGCTCATAGTGCTCATGTTCCTCGTCCTGCCGCGCAACTCGCACCCGGTGACCATCGGCTTCCTGCGCCAGTTCCGCCTCTTCTTCGACCACCGCATCTGGGGCGGTGTGCTCACCGTCGTGTGCGGCGCGGCCTCCAGCTACGTGTTCTACACGTATCTGACGCCGATCATGCGCGACGAGATCGGCGTGCCCGAACAATACGTGAGCATCGGGCTCGTCCTGTACGGCGTCGCTTGCCTGTGGAGCAACCTGTACGGCGGCAAGCTCGCCGAACGCGGCCGCGGCGTCGAACCGCTCGTGCACACGCGCCCCGTCTTCTGCCTGCACACCATACTGCTCGCCTCGCTCGCGCTCGCACCCGTCGTTCCCGTGTACGGTGCGATCCTGCTTGTCGCCCTCGGCATGATGATGTACCTGTTCAATTCCGCCTCACAGGTGCTGTACATGGATGTCGCCGCCCAGTCGCACCCCGGGTCGATGAACCTCGCCGCATCGCTCAACTCGATGAGCTTCAACATCGGCATCGCCATCGGCTCCGCCGTCGGCGGCCTCGTCAACGACCATCTGGGACTCACGTGGCTCGGACCGTTCGGTGCCGTCTTCGCCGCGCTCGCCGTCGTCATCACCACGCTGCTGCGCCGTTACGTGCCGGCGGGGGAGAAGACCGAAACCGTCGAGGGCTAGACCACTAGAGCAGTACGGCCAGGGCGACGAGCGCGGACAGATAGCAGACGAGCACGGCGATGAACGTCACGTCGCGTGCGGCGACGCGCATCACACGCCAATGCGTGCGTCGGATGCCCTCCTCATAGCAGCGGGCGTCCAAAGCGAGCGCGAGATTGTCCGCGTGGCGCAGCGCGCCGGCGAAGACCGGCACGATGATCGCCGTCATCGCCTTCACCCGTTGCGGCATCGACCCGGTTTCGATCGATCCGCCGCGTGCCGCCTGCGCGTCCGCCACGGCCTGCGCTTCGGCCGCCAGCGTGGGGATGAACCGCAGTGCGAGGCTCAAGACGAGCGCGATCTCCTGCGTGTGCACGCCCAGCCGATGCAGTGGGGGCAGCAGCGCGGCGAACGCGTCGGTGATCGCGGTGGGCGTGGTCGTCGCGAGGAACACCGCGCCCAGGATGATGACCAGAGCGAAACGGCACGTGTACAGCACGGCCGTGGCCACGCCGTCGTCCGTCACCGGGATAGGGCCAAGCGAGAACAGGGCGGTGCCGGTGCGCACGACGAATACGTTGAGCAATCCCATCACCGCGAACAAGCCGAGGAACATCTTCACCGAGCCGAGGAGACGGGCCGGACGAAGACGCGCGGCCACGGCCACGCCGGCGGTGAACGCCGCGCCGAGCAGGAGCTGCCATGCGTTCCCGATGGCGAACGCGGAGAACATGGCGACAAGGAATGCCACCATCTTCACGCGCGGGTCAAGACGGGCGATGGGTGCGGATTTCGCCGCGATTCGAGGCACGTTCCGTGAACCGCGTGAAACATCCCGTGAAACGGGTTGTGAAACGCTCCGTGAAACGGTTTGCGCAACGGTCGCGCCACGGCCGTCCGCTCCGGGTCGGGGTGCGGGCTCGGCATGGGCACGGTCGGTGCCGGTTGTTCCGGCATCCGCGGGGACGCCGAGCGAGGCATGCGTGGAACCATCGCCGGACAACGCGGCCATGTCCACGATGCGATCGGCCATGCGCCGCGCCTCCGCATGACTGTGCGTGACGACGAGTACGGTCACGCCTTTCGCATGCAGATCGTCGATGAGCCGATAGACGCGTCCGCGCGCGTCCTCGTCCAGGCCGGCGGTCGGCTCGTCCATGACGAGCAGCTTCGGCCGGCATGCGATGACCCCCGCGATGGCCGCCAGACGCTGCTGGCCTCCCGACAGGTCGAACGGAGAACGCTCGGCGAGCCCGCTCATGCGTGAGACGCGCAGCGCCTCGTCCACGCGAGCGTCGATTTCGGTCTGCGGCAGACCCTGGTTCGTGGGGCCGTACGCGACATCCTCGTGCACCGTATCCGCGAACAGTTGGCGTTCCGGATGCTGCATGACGAGTCCCACCGTGCGGCGCAGCGCGGCGAGATCGCGTCGTTTTGCCGCCTCGACGCGAATGCCGTCCACGGTGACCGATCCGGAATCCGGCTTGGCAAGTGCGCATACGAGACGCAACAGCGTCGATTTGCCGGAGCCGTTCGCTCCCATCAGCGCGACAGTCTCGCCGCGGCGGACGTCGAGTGATACGTCGCGGAGAGCAGGGCCATCGGCTCCCGGATATGAGTAGGAGACGCGCGATAGGGACAGCATGACGGGGGAGGGGGCGGCATCGTCGGATGCGGAGCGCGGGGGTTGCGGGTCGACCACCCCCACCCGCGTTGCGGGAGCCCCCGCCGGCGGGGGCGAGAGTGGGGAAGGCGTCGCGGGACGGTTATGTTCCGGCTGGGGCGAAATCAGGGGCGAAATCGAGGGCGAAATCGGGAGGACGGCCTTCCCGGCGTCGAGATGGATGATGCGGGAGGCTCGTGCGATTTCGTCCGGGTGATGGGTGACGTGGAGGATGGTCGTGCCGGCGGCGTGCAGCTCGTCGAGCACGTCCATCACTTCGCGTCGCGCCAGCGGGTCGAGCATGGCGGTCGGCTCGTCGAGCACGAGCAGCCGCGGGCGCATGGCGAGCATGCCGGCGATGGCGGCGCGCTGCTGCTGCCCGCCGCTCATGCGGATCGGGTTCGCACGGCGCATGTCGTCCAATCGTACGGCGTGCAACGATTCGGTGATGCGCTCGCCGATGCCGCCGCGTCCGTTGCCGTCGTCGCCGTCGCGTGGCACACCGAGGTTCTCGGGGCCGAACGCCACATCGTCTTCAAGCACGGTGGTGACGAGCTGGTCCTCCGGGTTCTGGAACACGGCGCCGATGCCGCGGCGGGCCGCACGGTACGCGTCGGCATCGGCACCCGTGTCGGGGGAGAAGACGGTGCGGCCGAGCAGCGTCACGGTGCCGGTGTCCGGCGCGGCGAGTCCGGCGACGAGTCGGGCGAGCGTCGACTTGCCGGAACCGTTCGCGCCGGTGAGCGCCAGATAATCGCCTTCGTGGACGGTCAACGAAACGTCGTCGAGCGCCCAGGTGGCGCCGCCGTCATAGCTGAAACGGATGTGGCTGAGTTCGGCGAGGTTCACGTCGGTTACTTGTCGAGCAGCGTGGTAATCGGCTTGTAGATGGCGAACGTGACGACCGCGTGGATTGCGAACTTGAGCACGTTGAACGGCAGCAGCACCGGCACGATCATGGCGGCGACCTGCGCGACGGTCATGTGCGCGTAGATCGGCGTGATGACGAGATTGCCGAGAATCGCCGCGACAAGCGCGACCACGGCTCCCGCGACGATGCCGATGAACGCGCCCCTGCGCGTGCGGTCGCGACGGTAGATGACGGACGCCGGAAGCGACAGGGCGAGCGCGACGAGAATCGCCATGAGTGCGCCCCACGGGTCGGTGAACGCGTGCGGCAGGAAACCGAGCACGGAGACGATGGCGGCGGCGGCCGGGCCGAACGCGAATCCGGCGATGAGGCTCACGATGCCGGACGGATCGTACTTCAGGTACGGTGCGGCCGGGAAGATCGGCAGTTCGATGAAGCTGGTGACGATCGCCAATGCGACGAACAGCGCGTAGACGGCGATGCGGCGGGTGGACCAACGGCCGGAATCCGCGACTCCCGTGGCGTGCGGACCGGTGGCGTGGTCGATGCGCTTGGACTGGATATGGTTATCAGAAGATACGCTCATGGTGAGCTCTCCGTTTCTTTCATCCGGACTGTAACCGTTGGCCCCGGATTCTCACCGGATCGGCCGCTTCACGCGGTTCGCGGGCTTCCCGAATCCTCCCGTTATGAATCCCGGGGGTCGGGTTACCGCCAGTAAGGAATTGCACCTTCCCTGAAACTGACAGGATTCTGTATACGCGGTGGGGTGGATGAGCGCAAGCCGCGTTTCGCTCTGCGGGCAACGACGGGGAGTCAAACGGGGTGTGCGGGGGAGTGTGAGGGGTGGGTGCGGAGCGTGCGGTCGTGATGTGCGCGGATGACGCGGCGACGGGTGACTACGGGGTGATTGAGGGGTGGTCAAGCGCCGGATCGTGATGGCGTGACACATTGCGGAAAGCGGGGTGTCCGCGTTTCACGATGTGGCCGCAAGGGGGTGAAATTGGACGCGGAAAGCACGGCGTGTCTGCTTATATGACAACGAATTGACGGTTTGTCTAATAATGATTGTTCCGGGGGGGTGTTCCTATGTTTTTGTCAACTTGTGGCCGGGGTGATGTATCGGGTTAGGGGTTGTGCGTGGTGGGCGTGCTTCGCCGTCCGGCCGGGGGTTTGCCGGTCGGGTCCGGG
>NZ_JBKEVI010000030.1:0-18368 GCF_056357035.1 Bifidobacterium sp. LH_417 | reverse complement strand
CCTACGGCTTCCACCACGTGAACAACCTCATCGCCCTGATCATGCTCCGATGCGGAGGACTCGACATACACCTACCCCAACCAAGAACCTAACCCACGAAAACAGCAGAAGCCTCTAAAAAGGTGGGTTTTAGAAGTACTTCTAAAACCCACCGTGTATTGAAACAATATTGCTGGTTGAACAGTTATATATTGCCATTGTTCTTAAACTTGTTTTGTCTAACCTTTTCCTTAATGAGAGATATCAGCTCACTCAGTAAAAGCAAAAGGGCGATTATGGACATAAGATAATTATCGTAGGTAATGAACAAGATGAAAAAGAATAGATCACAAACAATGTGTATATATTTCAGCATGCTGTTTTAATTCCAACAAGGCCCATATATGCCAGGAAACCATATTTGACCCATCCAACTACAGTACTTGCAGGAGGATATAAAGACAAAACAAAACTGGCTACACTGGCAATGCACTTGAGGCTAACCTCGTCGCCGGAAACCGCATTCACCTTAGCTAAATCTACTCTAGCAATAGGTGTTCCGCTGGTCATGTCAAAAACAGTAAAGACTGCGCCGCTCTGATCGGCATATTTGCATTTGCCTGCTTTGAGACCATACCAAGTCATGTGCATATTCTTACTGATGCACTGAGTCTGGATGTTAGCTGCGGCAAAGGTACTTTGATTTTCTCTAGAGTGAATTATGGTCATTCCATAATGCTCTAGAGGATCTGTGGCTTCTCCCTGCAATACTTCAGGTGCAACCTGAACGATTGCGTCGACGCTCGTCAAATCTGCCGCATATGCGGACCCCGACATTGAGACAACTGTGAATAGCGCGATTATGCTTGCCGCAACAGATGCCAGTCGTTTTAAAAACATATCCTTTTTCATGATCAATTCCTTCTCCTAATTATGTCTTTCATTGATGGAATGGAATATGAAGAATGAGGTAGCTCCTTCCTTCATTGATGCTTCTTTGCAAATAGGTTAGGTCAAATATAACCGTCCACTTGGGTATCTCGCGACCCCTGTTGACAAACTGTCATCTTTAGATGACAACAATCAATGGTTGCGAGGAGAAAACCGTGAGCCTCTGTTCGCTGAGTATTCAGACGTCCCTGTATGGCCGAAGAAAAGGCGATGGACACTTTGCGTATCCACCGCCTATGCATTGCCCCCCTGAGGGGTCACGGACAGTCTATCAGGTCGGGTCATTGCCTTGCTGCAAAGGTGCCGCCATCCTGCGGTTTCTGGGCTATGCTGTGTAGTAAAACCCTTTACTAAAGTTTGCGGGGAGGATGTCATGGCCACGCTCAAGGAAGTCGCGGAACGGGCCGGGGTGTCGCAGAGCACGGTGTCGCGCTTGCTGAACGACCCGTCGTTCTCCATCAAGGAGGAGACGCGTCGGCGTGTGCTGCGCGTGTGTGAGGAGATGGGATACCGCAATGTGTTCCGTCCCGCGATCGCAGTGTTGGATGCGCCTCCGTCCGGGGAGGAATTGCAGGACGCGTACTTCGCCGATCTGCGGAAGGTTCTTGCGGAGTGTGCGGAGTCGATGGAATTGGACCAGCCCACGTTCATCCGGTCCATACACGAGCTGACGGAACGCGCAGCGGAGTTCGATGGGTTCATCACCGTGGGCGCCACGGTGTTTCCCGAAACAGACCTGCGCGCCCTGCATGCGGCGCTCCCACATGGCGTGTGCATCGACACGAATCCGGCACCGCACCTGTTCGACTCCGTACGGCCCGATCTGTCGCAGACGATGCTGGATGCCTTGGACGCGATGATCGCGGCAGGCCGCAGACGCATCGCGTTTCTCGGTGGCGTGGGCAGCATCATGGGCACGCATGACTATCCCGAGGACATACGCGAACTGTCGTTCCGCCAGTGGGCTGCGCACTTGGGATTGGAAACGGACGGATTGGTGTATTCGTCCGGCACGTTCACCGTGGAGAACGGCTATCGTCTCGCGGAGCAACTGGTGGCCGATCATCGTGAGGCCGGCAGCATGCCCGATGGTCTGATCGTGGCCGCCGACGTGCTTGCGGTGGGGGCGTTGCAGGCGTTGAACGCACTGCGCGTGGCGGTTCCCGACGAGTTGGCCGTGGTGAGTGTGAACAACCAGTCAATCGCCCGGTACACGTCGCCGTCGCTGAGTTCGTATGCGATCGATCAAAGGGAGTTGGCCCGTATGGCGTTCTCCACCTTGATTGATGGGTTGAAGCATGAGCGGCGGGTGCGTCGTCACATCCTGCTGACGACCGAGCTGGTGCCGCGCGCAAGCTTCGTTCCTCAGGCGTAAGACGTCGTCTCGAAGACGGGCGGCACCGGCGTCGATTTTGCTGGAAGGAATTTTTAGAGCTGATATGTTTGAATGTTGCCAACAGCGTCACCCACTTTCTGCAAGATTTCAAACTTTAGGGCAGCAAGGTCGGAAACCGCCGCCCGTACCTCCCCGGCAAGCTGCGGGTAGGGGCTGTGCCACTCGTTCAGCGTCCGGGCTATCTGGTTTAAGTTGCCGCCGATCCTGCCGTATTCGGCGGTCAGCTTCCCAACAGCGGCAAGCAGCTCATCATTGACGGGAGAAACGGTTATGATGGGGCGTATGGCTGCCCCGGTTATGGCTTGCCGGATAAACTCGGCTTGGCTCATGTTGTAGGCAGAAAGCCTTTCTGCAAACTCGGCGTATTCTTCCTCGGTCATGCGTGTTTTGACTACCCGGCTGCGGTGCGGTGTGTTGTATCGTTTCATGGTCGACAGACCTCCTTTCTGTGTATGGTGTCCTCTCACTAATAGGAGAAAAACAGGGTGTGAAGCGGAACTGTTTTTGAAAAATCCGAAAAAACAAAAAAGCCGCCCATGCAGGCGGAAGGTTACAAACTTCGGGACACTTTGTCTCGAAGCCTTTATGCAAAGGCGTCTGGATCGTCGATGTCATCATAGTTGAGGATGTCCTCGTCCTCATCCGTGAGTGCATCGTCCGGCACAGTCACCTCATACATCGTACACGCCTCGTTCAGACCGGGCCGCCTGCGGCGGTTAATGAGCCTGTCGAGGTCAAAAGCGTTTTTCTGTTTATCGGCCTCCGCCGTATAGCGGTAGTTCGGATGCCGTTTCAGATCATACTTGGGAGAGAAGAATGGGGGCAGGCCCCGAAGTTGCAAAATACATTTGTCTCCCGGCATGGTTGCAAGTTCGGCTGGGGTCATTAGTTCCCGGCCCAGCCGCTGGGTGTTTTGACTATAGCTTTCCGACTGGCCACGGGAGCGGCTGTCGGTCTGCATACTGATTGTGGCTTTTCCCAGCCAGTTCTCAGATATTTCCTTGATGGTGCTGGCTTCGCGGCCACCGAGGAACACCACACTGTCCATGTTGCCGAGGATTATCTCAGCGTGTTTATCGTAAATGGCCTTGCACTGTGCCAACTGCTGATACAGCAGGCAAAGACTCACCTCGCGGGAGCGGATAACCGCGACCAGCTTTTCGAGCTGGGGCACCTGTCCCGTGTTGGCTGCCTCGTCCCACAGCACCCGTACATGGTGCGGCAGGCGGCCACCGTGAACATTGTCCGCCCGTTCACACAGGAGGTTGAACATCTGCGAAAATGCAAGCGCCACTAAAAAGTTGTAGGTCTGCGTGGTATCGGAAATGATGAAGAATACCGCTGTTTTCCGATCTCCGATGCGGTCAAGCTCCAATTCGTCATAGGCCATGACTTCACGAAGCTGCGGGATGTCAAAGGGAGCCAGCCGCGCACCGCAGGAAATTAAAATGCTTTTTGCCGTCTTGCCAGAGACGAAAAGTCAAGGACTTTTTCATCAAATTCACAAAGAAGTCACATTTTGCGGACTTCCTCACGGAGCAGACGCTTGATTTTGTCCTCCATTGTCTCTTTTGCGGTCTGGCTGAAATGCACACGGACGATATAGGTTGTCTTGCCAATCTGCTTTCTGACAGTAGGGCAAGTGGCGGTGTTGGTTGCGGTATTGTTCATTCAAAATCCTCCTGTAAATGAAAAATGCCCGGTGACTGTTCATCATCGGGCGGTGTCGGTATGAGGGAACAAGGCAAGGCGGCAACATTAAGGTATCTATAAAAACCTTGCCGTCTTTGCCACGCTTGCCGTGTTCCTGTTGTCAATCTCGGAGATAGCAGACCCATGCTGTGCCGTCTTTCTCGGTCACAAGTCTGTCCCCGATACGGCTCTTTGCCGTTCTCATGGTGCGTGAGGAAATCCCACGCTCATTGACTGCCTTTTCCAGCTCTGCGCTCGGCATACGCTTTCCATCTGCAAGCAGTTCCAGAATGAGCATTTGCGCCTGTGCGGTCTTGCTTTCGGTCTTGGCGGTGTCTGTCCCGGCAAGAAGCTCGTCAGCGGTAATGTCATAAGCTCCTATCCATTCAAAGCCTTTCTCGTCTCCCAGAGAAAAGGCAAGGGACTGTCCGGGCGGCGCAAGGGAGCTTTTCTCATGGATAAGCACCCTTGTTGTGGGACTGTCTTTCAGCTTGCCAATAAACAGCAGACTGCGGACTGCCGCCGTAATGTCGATAGACCCCAATCCCCGGTAGGTGCTTTGCGTTCCTGCGGCTTTGTTGAGGTGTCCAATCAGCACGATAGCGCACCCGGTAGCCTGTGCAATGTCTCCCAGACTGCGGAATATTGGGCGCACCTCGTTTGCCCGGTTCATGTCCACATCTGCGCCCAGAAACGCCTGTACCGGGTCAATGATAACCAGCCTTGCGTTGTTCTCACGGATTGCCCTTGCTATGCGCTCATCGGCAAGAGTCAGCGGCGTGTCTCTATCGTCAATGACAAGCACTCGTTCAAGGTCTGCGTCCGCTTCCATCAGCCGGGGCTTAACGGTATCGCCCAAACCGTCCTCTGCGGTCTGATAGATGATATTGAAAGGCTCAAGTTTCTCCATACCGGGTAAAGGCTTTCGGTTGGTGCAAGCCGCCGCAAGACGCATGGCAAAGTAGGTCTTGCCCTCACCGGGGTTGCCCTGTATGATCGTCAGCTTTCCAAAGGGGATATACGGAAACCATAGCCAATCCACGCTCGTCAGCTCCACATCTGCCATGCGGAGCATTGGGACAGGCTGGGCGGTGGGCAGCTCTCGCAGCGTGATTGTCTCGGCTATGAATTTGCGGCTGGGAATGTCCCCTTGCTGACGGAGAACATCGTTCCAGTCTTTCCTTGCCGGGACAAGGCGAATGACGGCGATCTCGCCGGGAATGGACTGTGCCAGTCGGGAGCAGGCTTCACTTCCTGCGGTGTCGCTGTCAAGGCAGAGGAATACTTTTCGGGTGTCCTTGCGTTCAGAAAGAAAACGGTCAAGGGCTTTGCCCGAAACGCCGCCCAGGGCAAGATAGCTCCTTGTCTGCCAGTCCTGCGGATAAAGGCAGATGAACGATAACAGGTCAATCGGCGCTTCAAAGACAAAGAGCTGGTTGCCGTTGCCCTCGTATCGGAACGGATAGGACTTGTCAGACCCGGCAATGTCCTGTCTGAATGGGTCTGCCGTTCCTCGCACATGGGCGTATCTCGGCGTACCACTTCGGTCTCTGCCAACAAACACAACATTTTGCCGCTTTGCGTCTTCGTAAATATCCCCGGAAAGAAGAAAAGCCTCAACAAGCATTTTGTTGAGACCTCGGCTTTCGCAAAGATATTGAATTGCTCTGTCGGCTGTTCTGTTGTGCAAGGGCAAGTGAAACGCTGTGGGCGGTGCTGTGCTGGCTTCGCTCTGTCCCTCGCCGCTTTCGCCGATCAGGAGCTGGACGGCTTCGGGAAAGGACTTTCCGTAAAACTCCATGACAAAATCAATGGGATAGCCGCCCTTACTCTGGCTGTGGCGAAACCATTTGTTTCCTCGGACGGTCAGACTGTCATGCTCTTTCCAGCGGTATTCCCGTCCGCTTTTGATAAGCGTTTCTCCCTGTGTGCGGAGAAAATCTTCCAGACTGACGGCGTTTGCCCGGTCAATCTGTGCTTGGGTGTACTGCATGAGCGTCCTCCTTACTTCTTGAAAACAGCGCATCGTCTGCAAACGCCATGCTCACGCTCGTCCAGCGTATAGGGGCAGTTTGCACATTCCTCACCGTACTGTCTTGTGGTAACGGGCAGATAGCCCAAATCCTGCAACATATCAATCTGACGGTCGGTGAGGGTGGCTTCAAAGGCAAGGCATTTCCGGGTGTGTTCGTCCAGCTCAATTAGATTGGAAAGCGGTCTGCCATCGGTCAAAGGCTCTCCGCTCAAAAGGCGTTTTGCCGTTCTGCGGATGGGGTTGTATTCGTTCTTCCAGTCGTATTTTTTCATCGGGATATATCCTCCTTTTTGTGTCGTGTTTGGGGTCGATTTTGGAGCTTTTGTTCCTCTGTACGCTCGTTAAATCGGGCGGCAGTATCTACGCATGACTTGACCTTCCAAAGGCGGTGTAAATCGTCTCTGACGGTCTTAAACTCGCCGTAGGTGGTTTCATGCGCCTGTTCCAGAGCGTCATACTCTGCGGACAGCTTTTTCATATCCACCTTACCGTCCGGGAACTCTCCGGTCAGCTTTCGTCTGGCGGCGTAGAACTGTTTCAGTTCCGCTTCATGCTCTGCCTTGTACTTGGCTCTGGGCTTCTCAAACTTGATTTTCTGCAAGCCGTCATAGATAGGCTTCAAGCTCTGGAAAGCAGCGGAGCTGTCATAGAGCTGCTTAATTGCTTTCATTCGGGCGGTCTGTTCGTCCAGCGTTTTCTTCAAGCTCTCTGTGGCAGCACTGTGTTCGCTGACACGGTGTTCCAAATCTTCAAGGGAGTAAATGTCGTTTGCCCGGAGATAATTGAAAGTCTCGTTCATCTCCTTTAGATTGCTGACCTTGCCTTTCTGCGAATACGCCCCGGCTCTGCGCTGGGTGTAATAGGCGTTCAGCAGAGAAACAAGGTCGGGTGCCTGCGGCTTGGCAAGCTCCGCTTTTGCTTCGGCAATCCAATCAAACAGGAGAGCGATTTTCTTCTTGATGTCCCGGATAACGGCGTTGGTGGCTCTGATCCAGCGGTTGAACTCGCCTTTCTCGGTGCGTATGCCTTTCTTCTCCATTGCCCGGACGGTTGCGCCATCATGGACGGTGGGAAGAAGCTCCACGCCCTGACGCTCATAGCTTCGGTGGTCGATACGAACGTCAAGCCCCTTTTCCGCAAACTTGGCGTTGCATAGCTCCGCCCATGTCTGCCGCCAGTATTCCAGCGTTTCGGGACTGCCCCAGTCGGTAGTGGGAACGGCGTTGAACACAAACTTTCCGTCTGCGTCCCGGATACGGTTGCCGTCCTCGTCCAGCTCGTACACCCGGCGTTGCTTTAGCCCCCATTTGCCGTTCTGCTCGATGGGGCGGATGGGGCAAAGCACATGAAAATGCGGATTTGGTATGCCGCCGTCCTCCCGGTCTGGCTGGTGTACGGCGAAGTCAACCACCATGCCCCGGCTCACAAAGTTCTCCAACAAAAATTGCCTTGCAAGAGCGATGTTTTCCTCAAGGGAAAATTCATTCTGCAAGGCAATGTCAAAGCTGTATGCAAGCTGGGCGTTCTTTCCACGCTCGGCTTTTTCCACGGCGTTCCATAGCGTCTGGCGGTCTGCGTATTCGGGCGGTGCATGGGACGGCAGGAGAATGTCAGAGCAGATCACGCCGCCCTTGCGTGTGTAGTCGCTGTATTCGCCGTAATACTCGCTATACAATCGCTCCCCGGCTCGGTAGGCGGCAGAAGCAATAGCGGACTGTCCTGCGCTTCGTTTAGTCTGCGTGACGCTCAGATGAAATAGTGCCATCGACTTTCAACTCCTTTTCTCTGTTTGCTTGGCTGATGTGGGTAATCGCCATATGGTGGACGGCTCGCTGGACTTCTGCCAGAGAAAAGATGTACTCCATCAGCTCTGTCATTTCGGTGCGTGTGAGATCTTTGACCTCCGGGGCAAGGCTCTCAATCGTGCCGCCCAGATTGCAAAGGCGGTGGGTGCGCTTGGTGCGTTCGCCTTTCTCCAGATACTTCTTTCGATTCTCCAGACGCTCCAGCTTGTGCTGTTCCTGCGCAAGCTGCGTCTCGGCTCGTTCCTTTTCGGCTCGGAGCTGTTCAAGGGTTTTCGGTTTTGTCATTGTGCTTGACCTCCTTTTTTGATTTTGGGGATAAAAAAAGACCGCCGACTTTTCGCATAGTGCGACCAGTCAACGGTCTGATTTTCGGTATTTGTTTTTCCAAACTTGCTGGCGGCGAACAGCATTTTATGCTGTTTGCGGACGGCAAGTCCACAGGGGATAGCCGCATTAGCGGCGCAAGGGGGTGTAGCCACCTTGACGGAACGAAGTGACGCAACATTCTCGGTCATGCAGTTTTCTTCTGCCGACCGGGAATGAAGCTCCGCAGGACGCACGATACTTCCGACAGGGGAGTATAGAAGTGCGCCCTTTAGTTCCTAAAGGGATTTTATCAGTTCGACAAATCGGAAGTTATCTATTTCTCCTCTTCGTTAAGACCTAGTTCATTACATATTACTTGCTATCCCTGATACCTTATTCTTTCTACCAGCGTTTCCTTTTTCAGATTACTGCTTAAAACACAGGAAAGCACAATTTGTAGAATACCAACCAGAAGAATCATAACAAGAATCGGGATAAGAGGAACGTGATAAACGTTCATTCCAAAAATCCCATTATGCTTCGCATAGGAAAACAGTGCATAGCCAAGGGGCAGACCGGCAGCAAGTGCGACGCAGATGGTGCCAACCGTAAAAATCAAGCCCTGTATTTGTAAGCTCAGATTCAACTGCTTATTGGTCATGCCTACCGCTTGCAGCACACCGTATTCCTGCTTCTTCGTGATGATATTGATGATCATGGTGTTTGCCAGATTCATAAACCCAATGAGACCGACAATTGCCATGAACAGATAGCAGCCAAGCTTCATCATACGGCTTGCGTATTCTGCGGTTTGCAATTCTGCGTGATAGGTGTTCAGCTTGATATGAGAAGTATCGGAGAGCAGGTCATTCAGGCTTTGCTCTACAGATGCCACATCTTTTTTATCACAGTCCACCCACAGATATCCATAGGCTGTTCCCCTCGGATTCATGGAACGGTATACACCTTCCGGAATGACAAGATAAGTGTCCGCGCTTACAAAGGATCCTGCAATCTTTCCCTGATAGGTATAGGTTTCACTTCCGTTGTCAAAGTTGAATGTAATCGGTGCACCCGCAGAATACCCGTCAGCTTCCATCCACTTGGACCAGCCAAAGAAAACATCCCCGTTTTTGACAGCCTGTGCATAGTCCATGGAACCGATATCGCCATCCCCGCGCATCATTTCAAAATCCTCTTGATTTACGATTGCAACCGGAAATTTTGTTCCGTTCAGATCTGCAGAGACGATTTCTCTCGTCAGTACATCCGTTACACCGGGGATGGATTTGATTTCTTTAATCAAAGAATCATTCAGTGGGTTGTTCTGTAGGATTGTGTCCAGATTATTCTCCGAATAGGCTTCATCATAATTCTGGGAATAATCCAGCTGCAACTCAAATTGTCCATGGTTGATTGCAATCCGCGCCTCGTGCTCCGTGTCAATATTCCCAACATAATTAGAGATAATTACAAACAATACACAGGAAAGCCCCATGGTAAGAATCGTAGCAATGGTTCTTTTCGGATTGCCTGTCACATTTGCCATTGCCATGGAGAAAACGGTGACATCTTTTCTGCCTTTTCGTCTGCCCTGTTTTTGCGTTTTGGAGCCGTCAAGATACCGTGTCGCTTCGATGGGTGAAATCCGGGAAACAATTTTCATGGGTTTGCGCAGAGCCAAAACGACCGTAAGAAACGATACAAAAATGCAGATGAGCATAATTGTCAGTGAAAACAGAGGCACCTGATGGTTCTTGATTCCGGACGATACCAGATTTCCCTGCTCCACCAGCCAGTTGAAGCTGACGTTTGCAATCAGGAAACCAAACAGCAGCCCCAGCGGTATCGAAGGAACCGCCAGAAGAATGCCCTCACGAAAGATCAACTGCTTCATCTGCTTTCTGGTTGCACCCAGCGCCTTGATTTTTCCGTACTCCTGAACCTTCTGGGCGATCCCGACCTGGAAGATATTATAAATGACCACAACGGAAAACAGCACGATTCCGAGGATCAGGGTTCCACAAACCACAATCATTTCATAGCTCGGCTGCAATACCCACTGCAGGTAGAGGTCATTGATGATCACGTTTTTCTGGTCAATGCCGCAGGAATCCGCGATTTCTTTTATAACAGGCGCAACATTATTCATAGATACATTTGCAGAATCGCTCAAGGTAAAATAGATATTATATTGCCTGTCACCCTCCGCAACACGCTCATTATAAAAATCCTGCGAACCGAATACAACATAGGAAGCCTCGATGGTATATTCATCCCGGTCATATAAAAGCCCGCTGACAGTAAATTCCATCGGTGCGTATTCCGACTGCATGCCGGAACGGTACTCCAATGTTACGGTGTCTCCGACCTTTACATCATGGTATCCCACTGCATCAAAGAAAGCGCGTCCTGCGGCAATTTCCTGCGCCTTTTCCGGATAGGTACCTTCCTTCAACACATATTCCTGATTATAGGGAAGCATTTTCCTGACCGTTTCATCCGCACTGACAAAGCCGCCATTCTCATTTCCTTTCAGGATGCCCTCCGTACACATGATGCCGATATCAGATATCTCAGCTCTGCGTTCCACTTCTTTTAATTGCGTACCATCTGCGGCGATAAACAGGCCGTAGTTGCTTCCGTATGAGCTTGCAGCCTGATCCTTCTGTAAGAGGATCAGTCCATTTCCAATTGTACTGATAATGACCAGAAGCATGGTAGTCAGGCAAATCGCCGTCATAATGAGGACACTTCTTGTCCGATTTCTTTTGTCGTTGCTGAATGCAATTTTGCTGATCGTCCTCAATTGAAATCCACCACCTGTCCATCCTCGATGACTAAAATACGGTCAGCAACCTGCGCGATCTCATCATCATGGGTAATCATTACAATCGTCTGTCCATATTTTTTTGCGCTCATTTTCAGCAGCGCGATCACCTCGTCACTTGTCTTGGAATCAAGATTTCCGGTTGGCTCGTCCGCAAACAAAATCTCCGGTCTGTTTACCAAGGCTCTTGCAATCGCAACGCGCTGCTGCTGTCCTCCGGAGAGGGTATTCGGAAGATTATGAATCCGGTGTTCAAGACCCAGTGTGGTGATAATATCATTGACATAAGCTTTATCCACTTTTTTTCCGTCAAGCCCCAACGGAAGAACGATATTTTCCCACACATTGATGGAGGATACCAGATTGAATGCCTGAAATACAAATCCGATCTTTCTTCTCCGGAAAACGGCAAGCTGATCCTCCTTCATGGAATACAGGTCCTTGTCAGACAAGATCACGCTGCCGCTGGTTGGTGTATCCAGCCCGCCCAGCATATGCAGCAGGGTACTTTTTCCGGAGCCGGATTTTCCGACAATGGCGACAAATTCTCCCTGTTGAATCTGGATATTCACATGATTGACGGCTTTGACCTGATTTTCCCCCGTCCCATAAAATTTGCAAAGCTGCTTGGTTTCTAATATCACGCCCACTCCAATGGCCTCCTTTTCTTATTTACCAGCATTGTATCAAAGGAACCTTTCATTTCACTTTCAAAAAGAGAGCAGAAGTCTTACAGATTTGAAAGACTTCTGCTCATCATCTCTACGAAAGTCCATTCTCCGGCAGCTGAATCAAAAAGGTACTTCCTTTTCTGACTTTGCCGGAGGCTACCGTGATTGTCCCACCATGCTGCTCAATAATCTGTCTGGACAGATACAGACCGATGCCAGTTCCGCTCTTTTCGCGGACTTCCGGCGCAGTCCCTCTGTAAAACCGCTGGAATATTTTATGGTATTCACTCTGCGGGATTCCGATTCCCTGATCCTCGATCTCAATTCTCACAAAGCCGGTTCTTTTTTGTAGACGGATCGTGATTTTTGAATGTTCTGGGCTGTATTTGATGGCATTGTCCAAAACGTTAATGATTGCTTCTCCAAGCCAACGTTTATCCTGCATGAGTGCACAATGCTCCAGTGATTCGTTGCAGTCGAAAATAAGTTCTATCCCTTTCTCCGCTGCCTTTGGATACGTTCGGTTTACTGCGGAGATGATCGTATCCATAATGGGAAGTGTTTTCTGATCAAGCTGAATCAAACCTGTCTCCAGTTTGGATATTTCCAGCAGAGACTGCAACAATGTTTCCAATCCGTCCAATGCACTCCGGCAGCGGATGCGAAATTCCTGTTGCTCCGTCTCACTCAGATTGTTCCGCAGCAATATGCTAAAGCAGGTATCCAAGGCTGCAACCGGGGTTTTCAGCTGATGGGAAATGTCGGATACCATTTCCTTTGTGCTTTCCTTCTCCGCTCTGGCTTCCTCTTGCAGCAGCTGGATATGATGTCCGATTGCTTCAAGCTGAAATTTCAGTCTTTCCTGCCAGACATGATCTTCTGTGTCCGGCACTACCTCAAAGTGATTTTCCCGAAATGCAATCAGGATTTGCTCTAGCTGCTCCAATCGTTTCCGACTTTCTTTCGCCTCAGCTTTCTTCCGGTAAAACAGGAACGTTAGCAAAGACAGACATAGCACTGCGCTTGTACAGCCGGTTATCATGATATTCTGCCGGAAGCGCACATAAAACGAAGTCCCTTTGTTTTCCCAGTACCCGTATTGCTCTAATAATTGCTTACCTTGTTCATTGGCTTGATGGTCGTTTCCTTTCAGCCATCCTGCGGCAACATCCATGCCGGTGGTCTCTGCGCCCGCCGCAACTTCTGTCAGGATATCCATTTTACATTGATAATCCTGATAATATAAATAGGTGGTAAAGCAGTTCAATACTGCAAAAAAGAGTAGAACCGGCAGCACCAGTGACAAGGCATCAACCCACTTTTTACGATGTCGTTTCGTCACTGACTTACCTCCTGATTCCATATATACCCAAGCCCGCGGATGTTTTTAATATAGACCGGAGCCGCCGGATCCTCTTCGATTTTCTTCCGAAGCCTTCTGATGTTCACAGCTACCGTGTTTTCATCCATAAAATCACCATCCAGATCAAACACGTTTTCTAACAGCTGTGTTTTTGAAAGAATCTGTTTCGGGTTTTGAAGAAAAAAGGACAGCATTTTCAGTTCATTCTTCGTAAGGCTTATTTCTCTTTCCTTTACGAACGCCCTCATCTCTCCGGGGATAAACACGATATCCTTTGAATGAATTTTTGGAGTTCCGGGTTCATTCTTTCTGCGGCGGAAATGAGCCTCGATTTTCAGAAGAAGTACGGAAAGGCTGAACGGTTTCGTCATATAATCGTCCGCACCGGCTTCATATCCCATGACCTGATCTGTCTCCTGATCCAACGCGGTAAGACAGATAATATATACATTTTGACAATTCCGCATCCATCTGACAAGCTCTAATCCGTTTCCATCCGGAAGATTCACATCACAAATGGCAACATCCACATTATTATCACTTGCAATTCTTTTCGCTTTTTTCACTGATTCTGCTGAAAAAACCTCATATCCGGATTTTTTCAGTGAAAATGTAATTCCACGATTTAAATTTTCATCATCTTCAACCACAAGTATACCTGGCATAGCATATGCACCTCTCTTTATTAACTATTTTTCCTCTTCGTTACATATTTGTTCTGCCTCAATATCCTCGGTAGTGACTTTCCCTGTAATATCCCTATAGGCTTCTTTTATTCCATTTTTGACCGCCCACTTAATTATAAAATATAATGCAAGTAAGACGATTATAGTGCTGTGCCAAAACTAATTCCTAATTCTTCAAACATTTCATTACCTCTGTCAATTCCGATTTGTTGCTTAATTTTCGTATTCAAATTATACCATAAAACTCGTGAACAATTCTACCCTACGCGCTCAAAAAACGTGAGGCACGTCGCCCGTTTCCATCAAGGGTGGGCTTCATGGTAAACTCGTCATGCTCAAATGTGAGGTAGGCTTCCGCTGCGCCATAGTCGGCATTTTTGGGTATGTAAAATCTCTGGTTGAATGACGGGTTTCGAAGAACGTTCATCCTCTAAGTTCCAGAAGGAACCGTCTGGTTGAAAATCGTTTGAGACGTGTTTCCGTTTCAACCAGAGATTTACCGTTAGTTGAGTATCTCGCCGGTGGTTTCGTCCACCTCGTATTCAGGTTCGGGGAACGGCTCCCATTCGTCTTCCTCGTTGCTCTCGTCTTCCGCTTCGGTGGTGAACAGCGCGCCTTTGGTGAGGATTCGGGGACCGATGCTTATGCCGCCGCTGTTGATGATGTTGAGGAGGTTGGTCTTTCGGTACAGGCTTCTTCCCCGCAACGTTTCAAAGGAGTATCCGCGTCCTTTCATGTTGGATTCGCGTATGAGTCTGTTGGCGCATTCGGTGTAGCCGTTGCTTATGGCTATGGGGCAGTCCCAGTATTGGAAGATCTGGGTGTAGAAGTTGCGTACCGTTTTGGCGAGGGTTCTGAACGAGTCGAACAATTCGCCTTCGGGAATGTTGTTCTCCCATGTTTGGAACGCTTTCTGGGCGTTGCGTTTCGATGTGGGGTTCTCGTCCCAGATGTCGAAGAAGTCCTCCTTGACGTCGAAGGCCGTGGCGAGGGGCTTGAGCTCGTCGACGCCGCGCAGCAGGCGTATTTTCTCGGCCTCCTCGCCTGTGAGGTCGCGACGTCGGGTTTTGAGCGTGTAGGCAAGTCCGCGCTTGGTTTTGATGCGGTCCTTCTTGGTCATGGTCGTTTGCAGGGACCGTCTCACGGAGTCGACGGCTTCGTTGGCCTTCATGACGACGTGGAAGTGGTCGATGGCCCAGCGTGCGTTCGGCATGGCCGTGGCGATGCTTTTCTCGAATGGCCGATACATGTCCGAGCACACCCACATGACCTTGTCCCTGTCGGGCATGTTCATGAAGTATTCTGTGAGGGTCCTTTGGTTTCGGCCGTTGAGCATGTCGTAGAGCGTGCGGTGTTCGAGGTCGGTGATGACGGTGACCTCTCCGATGCGCTTGATCTTGATCTCGTCGATGCCGAGGAATGCGGGCGTGCGGAACCGCAGCTTCTCGTCATAGTCGCGGATGTATTCCTCGAACACGTTCTTGACGGTCACATGGGTCAACGCGTAGTCGACGGCCACGTCGCGGAACGTGGTGCGCAGGGAACGTTGCGCAATGTCCGCGTAGGCGCGCGAGGTCATCATGCGTTTCTGGTTCACGCCGTCGATGTCGGGCTGCCAGATGTCGTTGCACTGGCTGCAACGCCTTCGGGGAAACTCGATGATCAGGCGGGTTGGTACGCCTCCCATGGGGGTGTCCGCGATTTTGAGCGCGCGTCTGCCGTGGCTGTACGTCTTTCCGCCGCAAACCCCGCAAGCCTCGGGCACCGGACCGCAGTACGCGAGCCGTATGTTCTTGACCCGCTTGCCCTTGTCGATCGTCTCCTCGGTGCCCGTCAGCTCGCAGTCCGCGATGCCGAACAGGTCCTTGACGATGGAACCGGAATCATTGGCTGTCATGATCGCGCTCCATCCGCTTCATATACTCCTGAAGTTTCGGGATGTCGTAGCGTTTTCCGGAACGTAGCTGGTCATAGGCCTGATCGGCGAGGGAGTCGATGGCCTGCGGGTCGTTCATGACCTTCGCGCCGAGTGTGGCCGCTCGCTGCAGCCCCTCGTAGTAGAGCTCGGCGTTGTGCGCGGGGTCGGCGACGGTGCTCGCCGGAGAAATCGTGGCCACAGGCACAAACCCGTTGTTGGGCAATCCGAATGATGACGCTGGTGTTGCAGGCATGATGCCCCGTCCCTGGAATGGACCGCTGCCGAATATGGGCTGCAGCGGCGGCGCTCGCATGTGTGAGGCGTCGTAGTGAGGCCCAGTTTAGTGCGGCTGTGGGGAGTGGGTCGAGTTGTATGACGTGGGCGTAGCGTGGTTGCGACACGCCGGTGGATGTGTTGTGTTTGTTGGGTTTTGTGGGTGTGTGGTTGGGGTGGGTTTGCGTTTTGGTTGGGGTTCGTGTAAGTTATTCATCTTTCTGCTGGTTGGTGAGCGGCTGGGGTTGGTTCCCGGTGTGTTCGCTGGCTGTGTTTGGTGGTTTGAGAACTCAGAAGAAAAATTTCTTTTAGATACTTGTTTTCCTAAAACTGATGTGATATAATAATTCAATTCCAGAAAAGGAGTAAAAAATATGCGGCAAGGTATTCTTAAATAAAACTATAATCAAATAGTGGGAACAAAGGATTATGATAGTCCCTTTTGTAGGAGCTTAGTTTTTTGTACCCAATTTAAGAATACTTTTGCCTTATCAATTTTGACATATCCCCAAAAACAGCACTCACAAACAGGTGTATGCTGTATATGTGTATGTCCGCAAATTATCATCCCCAGTGGTAAAAGTATTTTACTGCTGGGGATTTTATGCCCTTCGGGGCAGTAAAGGGAGGACAATCACATGAAAATAATCAATATTGGAATTCTTGCCCATGTAGACGCTGGAAAGACGACCTTGACGGAGAGCCTGCTATATGCCAGCGGAGCCATTTCAGAACCGGGGAGCGTCGAAAAAGGGACAACGAGGACGGACACCATGTTTTTGGAGCGGCAGCGTGGGATTACCATTCAAGCGGCAGTCACTTCCTTCCAGTGGCACAGATGTAAAGTCAACATTGTGGATACGCCCGGCCACATGGATTTTTTGGCGGAGGTGTACCGCTCTTTGGCTGTTTTAGATGGGGCCATCTTGGTGATCTCCGCTAAAGATGGCGTGCAGGCCCAGACCCGTATTCTGTTCCATGCCCTGCGGAAAATGAACATTCCCACCGTTATCTTTATCAACAAGATCGACCAGGCTGGCGTTGATTTGCAGAGCGTGGTTCAGTCTGTTCGGGATAAGCTCTCCGCCGATATTATCATCAAGCAGACGGTGTCGCTGTCCCCGGAAATAGTCCTGGAGGAAAATACCGACATAGAAGCATGGGATGCGGTCATCGAAAATAACGATAAATTATTGGAAAAGTATATCGCAGGAGAACCAATCAGCCGGGAAAAACTTGTGCGGGAGGAACAGCGGCGGGTTCAAGACGCCTCCCTGTTCCCGGTCTATTATGGCAGCGCCAAAAAGGGCCTTGGCATTCAACCGTTGATGGATGCGGTGACAGGGCTGTTCCAACCGATTGGGGAACAGGGGAGCGCCGCCCTATGCGGCAGCGTTTTCAAGGTGGAGTATACAGATTGCGGCCAGCGGCGTGTCTATCTACGGCTATACAGCGGAACGCTGCGCCTGCGGGATACGGTGGCCCTGGCCGGGAGAGAAAAGCTGAAAATCACAGAGATGCGTATTCCATCCAAAGGGGAAATTGTTCGGACAGACACCGCTTATCCGGGTGAAATTGTTATCCTTCCCAGCGACAGCGTGAGGTTAAACGATGTATTAGGGGACCCAACCCGGCTCCCTCGTAAAAGGTGGCGTGAGGACCCCCTCCCCATGCTGCGGACGTCGATTGCGCCGAAAACGGCAGCGCAAAGAGAACGGCTGCTGGACGCTCTTACGCAACTTGCGGATACTGACCCGCTTTTGCGCTGCGAGGTGGATTCCATCACCCATGAGATCATTCTTTCTTTTTTGGGCCGGGTGCAGTTGGAGGTTGTTTCCGCTTTGCTGTCGGAAAAATACAAGCTTGAAACAGTGGTAAAGGAACCCACCGTCATTTATATGGAGCGGCCGCTCAAAGCAGCCAGCCACACCATCCATATCGAGGTGCCGCCCAACCCGTTTTGGGCATCCATCGGACTGTCTGTTACACCACTCCCGCTTGGCTCCGGTGTACAATACGAGAGCCGGGTTTCGCTGGGATACTTGAACCAGAGTTTTCAAAACGCTGTCAGGGATGGTATCCGTTACGGGCTGGAGCAGGGCTTGTTCGGCTGGAACGTAACGGACTGTAAGATTTGCTTTGAATACGGGCTTTATTACAGTCCGGTCAGCACGCCGGCGGACTTCCGCTCATTGGCCCCGATTGTATTGGAACAGGCATTGAAGGAATCAGGGACGCAACTGCTGGAACCTTATCTCTCCTTCACCCTCTATGCGCCCCGGGAATATCTTTCCAGGGCTTATCATGATGCACCGAAATACTGTGCCACCATCGAAACGGTCCAGGTAAAAAAGGCGCTATTGCTGTTTTCGTGGGTGTGGGTTCGTTGTTGAGCCGTTGTGGGAGTAAGAGAAGAGCGCTTTTTGGGTAGGATGTTTAACGACCAAGAAAAACACAGCCAAA
>NZ_JBKEVI010000029.1:0-18994 GCF_056357035.1 Bifidobacterium sp. LH_417 | reverse complement strand
CCTGCGCGTTCAACGCGGATTCGACCAGTCCGGCGTTCATACGGGCCAGACGATCCCGATGCTCCACGATGATCGTGCCCACGGTCGGGTCGGCGAGGATGCGGTTCAATTTGCGACGTTTGTCGTTCATGCCGGAACCGGTCTCCATGACCAATTCCGGTTTCTCGACCCCCATGTTGATGGCGAACGCCTTCAACCGGTCCGCCTGACGCTGCAAGTCGGCTTTCCGATCGGAGGACGAGACACGCGCATAGCACACGACGCGCGAACCGGTCGCCGGCATATCCGTCTTCTCATACTTCGGGTCGTGGACCAGCCACACACTCCCCGACTTCTCCACGGGAACAGGCATACGGTTCTCACGGCACCACTTCCACACCGTCTGCTCGTTCAAACCCTCACGAGCCGCCCATTCCTTCGCACGCACAGGCAAATCATATCACACACCAACAAGGCAAAACAAACCAAAGCCTCAGCAGTTCACAACCCCCTGTCGGTGATGCCGACCGGGGGAACCTCAAGCAGCACGTCACGCAGGATGCCGCCGCCAAGCGCGGTCAGCCATGCGATCACGAGAATGGCGAACAGGTCGTAGTTCTTGCGCACGGCGGCAAGACCGCCGACCAAGCCGCAGCAGAAGATGGCGAGATATTCCACGCCCATGAAGAACGCATTGCTTTCCAACGCCACCTGCATGGGTCCCCCTCTCAGACGAAATCCCCTGGAACCTCAACGGTTCCAAGGGATTTCACAACAATCGAACCTCGATTGTACTAGCACACTTTCCACATCCAATTGTGCGGGTCCTCGACCTCGCCGAGCTGGATGCCGAGCAGCTGGTCGCGCAGCGACTGGGTGAGCTCTCCCACACCGCCTTCGGCGACCGTCACGTCGAACTTCGGGGACTTGAAACGGCCGATCGGCGTGATGATGGCGGCGGTGCCGCAGGCGAACACCTCGGTGACCTCGCCGGACTTGATGTCCTCGAGCAGCTGTTCGAGGGCGATCATCGTCTCGACCACGTCGACGCCACGGTCCTGCAGCAGCTGGATGAGGGAGCGACGGGTCACACCCGGCAGGATGTTGCCGGTCAGCGACGGGGTTTCCACGTGACCGTCCTTGTGGACGATCATCATGTTCATGCCGCCCAGCTCCTCGAGGTAGGTCTTGGTGGCGGCGTCGACGAAGCAGACCTGCTCGCAGCCGTTCTCGATGCCCGTGTATTCGCCGAGCAGGGAGGCGGCGTAGTTGCCGCCGCACTTGGCGAAACCGGTGCCGCCGGGGCCGGTGCGGAACCACTTGTCTTCGACCCAGATGCTCACCGGCTTGACGCCGCCCGGGAAGTACGGGCCGGACGGGGAGGCGATCACGCAATAGTCGACCTCGTGCGGGGCGCGCACGCCGAGGAACGGCTCGGAGGCGAACATGAACGGACGCATGTACAGCGTGTACTCGCGACGGGACGGAACCCAGTTCACGTCACGCTTGACGAGCGCGGCGACGGAGCCGATGAAGTCGTCGATCGGCAGTTCGGGCAGGTACAGGCGCTTCGCGGAGTTCTGGAAACGCTCGGCGTTCGCGTCCGGGCGGAACAGCCACGTGGAACCGTCGGCGTGACGGTACGCCTTGAGGCCTTCGAAGCATTCCTGCGCGTAGTGCAGCACGGAAGCGCCCGGATCCATCTTGAGCGGCGCGTACGGCTCGATGCGGCGGTCGGACCAGCCCTCGCCCTTGGTCCACGTCATGTGGGCCATGTTGTCGGAGAAAACCTGGCCGAAGGCCGGCTTGTCGATGAGTTCGGCGCGCTTGGCGTCGGACGCCGGATTCTCGTTCGGCAGTACGGTGAACGGTTCGGTCAGCTTGTCGAGCGCCGCCGGATCATGATGCGTGTTCTCAGTCATGTTCACTTCTTCTGTTTCACGCGGCCGCATGAAGGCGGCCATTCGGGAAGGGATTGCCGTGCGCTTGTGGCGCCCGGTGCTGTCAGTTACTTTCGCACATCCCGCAACCGCGGATGTGCGGCGGTTCACATTATGAAAAGCAAAAGGGAAGACCCGCGAGACGAGTCGCGGGTCTTCCCGGAAAATCATACGGTCGCGCCGGCCTCACGCCGGCGGCGATCACTTGGCGTCGGCGGCCGGAGCGGCAGCGGCGTCAGCGGCCGGAGCGGCAGCCTCCGGGGCGGCGGTGGACTCGGTGGCGTCCTCCGGCACCTCGACGGTGACGACGGACTCCTCCGGATCGTCGATGTCGAGCTCGACGCCCTCAGGCAGGACGACGTCCTTGGCGAACACCTTGGTGCCGTCGGTCAGGCCCTCGACGTTGACGACGATGCGCTCCGGCAGGTTGGCGACATCGGCGCGGACCTTGAGCTCCTGGATGTCGACGAACGCGACGGCGGCACCCTTCGGCGTGCCCTCGACGAACACCGGCACCTCGACGTCGATCTTCTCGCCGGCCTTGACCTCGTAGAAGTCGATGTGCTCGACGATGCGCTTGACGGGGTTGCGCTGCACATCCTTGACGACGGCCATGGCCTTCTCCTCGCCGAAGCTCAGCTCGAACAGGGCGTTGGTGTGACGCAGGGAGAGGGTGGTCTCCTTCATCGGCAGGGTGATGAACTTCGGCTGCTCGCCGCCGGCGTAGATGGTGGCGGGGATGAGCTTGGCAACGCGCATGCGGCGGGCAGCGCCCTTGCCGAACTCGTTGCGGATTGCGCCTTCGAGGGCGATCTTGGTAGCCATATCTGGTCTCCTTGGGTTATGGACTGGTTTGTCACTTGTCGTTCTGTCTTTTGACGCCACGACGCGCCGCAGAACACCCCTGGGAGGTTCATCACGCCGAGTCGATAACGGAGAACGCGACCTTGTGCAGGATGCGTCTCCCTCGCCAAAGCAACAGGAATCAAGTGTATCCGAGGCCGGGACAATGCGACGGCTAGACTGGTGGCATCGGTATTCGTCAAGGGAATCGAGTTGCGATGAAGCGGATCACCAGGAACATGCTGATCGGAGCGGGCGCCGGGACGGGCGTCCTCGCCGCCGGGTTGTGCGCGACGGCAGGACTCATGTTCCGCCTGTCGCTGGATATGAGGTATGCGCATTGGATGGAGCGACTGACGACCGGCTCCGCCGCCGCGCCGTATCGTGAGTCGCCTCATCGCGACGCCGCCGAGGAGGCCGAGGCCGCGCATTGGTTCGAGACCGCGAAACAGCCCGTCTTCCTGCGTTCCGAAGACGGGCTCAGACTTCACGGATGGCTGTTCGACCCGGATTGCGCCGACCCCGCCCCGCACCTGTACGCAGTATGCGTGCACGGCTATTCCGGTACGCCGGCGGAAATGGCGAAGTACGCGCACCGGTTCGCCCGCATGGGATTCACCGTGCTCGTCCCGGCTCAGCGCGGCCACGAGCTGAGCGAGGGACGTTACATCGGCATGGGTTGGCTGGAACGCCGCGACCTACTGGGCTGGATCACGCTGATCACGGCGAGCGACCCCGAGGCCCGCATCCTGCTGCATGGCATCTCGATGGGAGCCGCCACGGTGATGATGACGACGGGCGAAGCCGAGCTGCCGCGCAACGTGGTCGCCGCGATCGAGGACTGCGGGTACACGTCGGTGCGGGACCAGTTCCTGTACAACGCGAAGCACCTGTATCATCTGCCGAGCCGTTGGATGGGCGCGCCGGTGGTGGATCTCATGTCGGCGATCTGCCGTCGCGTCGCCGGATACGGGTTCCGCGAGGCGTCCTGCGTCCATTCGCTTCACCGCACGATCATTCCGATGCTGTTCATCCACGGAGCCGACGACACGTTCGTCGACCCGACGTTCCTCGACCGCAACGTCGCCGCCTGCGCGAGCATCGACCGCGAGCGTCTGCTGGCGCCGGGTGCCGGCCATACGCTGGCCGCGAGCACCGATCCGGAACTGTATTGGAAGCGCGTCACCGCGTTCGTCACGCGCGTGTTCGGGCTGTGAACCACACGGCCACGACGCAGGCTCGCGAATACGATGATGGGGGCTTCCCACAAGGGAAGCCCCCATCCGTTCTTTGAGAGATGCTCCGTTACGCCGGCAATGCCATTGGCCGCGTAACGCGTGTGTCGGCAAGGCGCACCGAGGGAAGGCGTACGAAGGTACGTCGACCGAGGAGCAACGCGGCCGACGCTCCGTTACGCCAGCAATTCCTTGACGGCGGCGATGACGGCCTGCAGACTCTTCTTCGCATCGCCGAACAGCATCTGCGTGTTGTCCTCGAAGTAGAGCTCGTTCTGGATGCCGGCGTAGCCCATGCCGCGGCCACGCTTCATGACGACCACGTTCTGGGCCTTGTCGACGTCGAGGATCGGCATGCCGGAGACCGGGGTGCCGGGGCGGCGAGCCGCCGGGTTGGTGACGTCGTTGGCTCCGACGACGAGGGCGACGTTGGCGGACGGGAACTGCGGGTTGATCTCCTCGAGGTCGACGAGCTCCTCGTAGGGCACGTTGGCCTCGGCGAGCAGCACGTTCATGTGGCCGGGCATACGGCCGGCGACCGGGTGGATCGCGTAGGAGACCTCGACGCCGTGGCCCTTGAGCAGTTCGCCCAAGTCGGCGAGCTCGCGCTGGGCCTGCGCCTGGGCGAGACCGAAGCCGGGCACGAAGATGACCTTGTCGGCGTAGACGAGCTGGACGGCGAGATCATCCGGGCTGGTCTCCTTCATCGTGCCTTCGGGACCGTCGCCCGCGGCGGCCGTGTCGGAGCCGCCGAAGCCGCCGGCGAGGACGGACAACAGCGGACGGTTCATGGCCTGCGCCATGAGGATGGACAGGGTGACGCCGGCCGAGCCGACGAGCGCGCCGGCCACGATGAGAGCGACGTTGTCGATGGCGAGACCGGACATGGCGACGGCGGTGCCGGTGCACGCGTTGAGCACGGAGATGACGACGGGCATGTCGGCGCCGCCGATCGGGATGACGAACACGAGGCCGTAGCCGAGGGCGAACAGCGTGGTCAGAATCGACCACAGCAGGCGCTGGCCGGGCTGGACGCACAGCATGACGAAGCTGGCGATGGTCAGCACGATGAACAGGATGTTCCACACGCCCTTGCCGGGCAGGGTGAGCTTCTTCACCCACTTGACGCCCTGCAGCTTGCCGGCGGCGATGAGCGAACCGGTGAACGTGACGGAGCCGATGAGGATGCCGAGACCTGCGGTGATGAGCACGACGAGGTCCGGCACACCCTCCTTGGTGAGGATGTCGTTCAACGCGACGAGCGCCGCCGCGCCGCCGCCGACCGTGTTGAACACGGAGACGAGCTGCGGCATGTCGGTCATCTTGACCTTCTTGGCGGAGACGACGCCGGCGACCGCGCCGATCAGGATGCCGACGACGAGCACGACGACGGCGATCGTGTTGACGAAGCCCTTGGCGAAGAGCACGACGAACGCCATGAGGACGGCGACGACCATGCCGAACGCGGAGATCTGGTTGCCCTTGCGGGCGGTCTTCGGCGAGTTCATGAAGTGCAGGCCGACGACGAACATGACGGCGGAGAACAGGTAGACGAACCAGGCGACGACGTCGATGGTTCCCACGGTTGCGGAGGCCATTTACTTCTCCTCCCCCTTCTTCTTGTTGGACTTGAACATCTCGAGCATGCGGTCGGTGACGACGTAGCCGCCGACCACGTTCATCGTGCCGAGCACGGCGGCCAGGAAGATGAACACGTAGGCGAGCGGCGAGTTCGCCTCGGCGGCGACGATGACGACGCCGACGATGACGATGCCGTGGATGGAGTTCGCGCCGGACATGAGCGGGGTGTGCAGGGTGGCGGGCACCTTGCCGATCACCTCGATGCCGATGAGCAGCGCCAGCACGAACAGTGTGATGGATACGACGAGCGTGGGCATTTGCGTTTCCTTCCCTTCCTTACTTCTCTTCGGGCGCGGCAGACGCTTCGGCGCGGCCGGCGACGACGAGCGCGTCGTCCAGTTCCTCGGAAAGGTCCTGCGACAGCACGCCGTCGCGCACGAAGTGGGCGAGCACGTCGGCCACGTTGCGCGCGAGCAGATCGGATGCGGTGGTGGCGACGCCGGAGGCGAGGTACGGCGCGCCGATGATGGTGACGCCGCCTTCCGTGGTCTGCGTGCCGACGGCGGAACCCTCGACGTTGCCGCCGAGCTCGGACGCCGCGCAGTCGATGATCACGGCGCCGCGCTTGAGGCCGTCGACACCGGCCTTGGTGAGCAGCACCGGGGGCCTGCGGCCCGGGACCTTGGCGGTAGTGATGACGATGTCGAAGCCGGCGGCCTTCGCGTCGACGGCGGCCTGCTGCTGGGCCTGCTCCTCGGCGGTGAGGGCACGAGCATAGCCGCCCTCGCCCTGTCCCTTGGAGAAGTCGAGGCCGAGGTCGAGGAACTTCGCGCCGAGCGATTCAACCTCGCCCTTGGAAGCAGGACGCACATCGTACGCGGTGACGACCGCGCCGAGTCGACGCAGCGTGCCGATGGCCTGGAGGCCCGCGATGCCGGCGCCGAGCACCAGCGCCTTGGCCGGGCGGATCGTGCCGGCGGCGGTGGTCATCATCGGCAGGAACGAGCCGTACGCGTCGGCGGCGAGAATGGCCGCCTTGTACCCCATCACCGAGTTCTGCGAGGTCATCTCGTCCATCGATTGCGCGCTGGACAGCTGACGCGGCAGGCGTTCGATGGCGACACCCACGAGACCGGCCTTGTCGAGTGCGGCGACGTAGTCGGCGTCGGTGAACGAGCCGAGCATGCCGATCACCCACTGGCCGGCCTTGAGTTTCGCGACGGTCTCGGCGGACGGACGGTCCACGAAGCCGAGCGCGTCCGCCTGGGCGATCACCTCGTCGCGCGCGGCGACCGTGGCCCCCGCCTTCGCGTAATCCTCGTCCGTGTAGTGCGCCGCGGCGCCGGCGCCGCTTTCGATCAGGCAGGAGATTCCGCTCCGCCCGAGCCTGGTGACGATGTCCGGGGTGAGCGCGACGCGGGATTCCGTATCCGACGTCTCGTTCAGCACGCCGAAAGCCACCGTGGCTTCCTTGTTTTCAGCCATGAGAGCCCTTTCTGACATTGGCCGTTTCGGTCATACGCCGACCAAGTGTAGCCGAAACCGGACGGCACGCCCGGTGGAACGTCCACGGACGCGCACCCGACCCCGGCTTCCCTACGCTACCGTAAGGTGACGTGTCGCGTCAGGGACGCTAAACTGGCTGTTTTGAGACAGGACCAGACAGGAATTGGGTCAAGGAGCACCACGTGTCCGTTTTTTCCACGTTGAAGCAGCAAACCACGAACATCACGCGCAAGGCGTTGCGGCTCGGCACCGACTTCGTGCATCCGGTCGGCGATGATTCGGGCAGCGAACCCGATTACGCGGGCGAGGACGTCATCCGTGAGGAGTCCATCGACCTGCCCCACACCGACGTGTGGGGACCGGATCGGCCCACGGTGACCGAGATCGACCAGGCTTCGGGTCTGCTGACCACCACCACGCAGGGCAATCCCCCGCTGGACATGGGCATGTCGATCTACGACATCTACGCCGACCGTGCCGAGCGCATGGGCGACGATCCGCTGTACACGTACAAGGAGAACGGCGAGTGGGTCACGAAGACCGCGAACGAGTTCCTCGCCGAAGTGCGTGAGATCGCCAAGGGCCTGCTGCACTACGGGCTGAAGAAGGGCGACGGCGTCGCGTTCATGTGCCGCACCTCCTACGAATGGGATCTGACCGACGCGGCCGTCATGGCCTGCGGCGGCGTGCTCGCCACGGTCTATGACACGGATTCCGCCGAGCAGATCCGCAATATCGTGAACAATTCCGACGCGCGTCTGCTCATCGTGCAGGACACCGCCATGCGCGACAAGGCCGACGGCGCCGTCGAGGAATGCCCGTCTCTGGAGCACATCGTGTGCATCGAGACCGGCGGTCTGGACGAGATCAAGGCGTACGGCAGGTCGGTGTCCGACGAGGTGCTCGACGAGCGCATCGACTCGATCAAGAAGACCGACCTGTGCTCGATCGTGTACACGTCCGGGTCCACCGCGGCCCCGAAGGGCGTGGAGATGACGCACGAGCACTACTGCCAGACCGCGTTGAACCTTCCCGACTACATGCCGGACCTACTGCACGACAAGAAGAACACGATTCTGCTGTTCCTGCCGCAGGCGCATTCGTTCGCCCGCGCGATCAACTACATCGTCGTCGCCTCGAACATCCACATCTACATCGCCACCGGCATCAAGACGCTGATCTCCGATCTGCAGGTCGCCAAGCCGTCCATCATGATCGTCGTGCCCCGCGTATTGGAGAAGGTGTACAACGCCGCCTCCCAGAAGGCCGGCCACGGCGCGAAGGGCATGGTGTTCGCCTCCGCCGTCGTCGCCGCCCAGGACTACATGAAGGAGATCTCCGAGAAGGGCCATGCGGGTGCCCTGACACGCACCAAGCGCGCGGCGTTCGACCCGGTGGTCTACAAGTCGCTGCGCGAGGTGCTCGGCGGCCGCGCCAAGTGGATCGTCGCCGGAGGCGCGCCGCTCGACCCGGAGCTGATGGCGTTCTTTCGCGGCGCGGGCGTGCCCGTGTACGAGGGGTACGGCCTTACCGAGACGACGGCGCCGTGCGCGTTCAACGTGCTCGGCGTGCCGTTCCACGCGGGTTCGGTCGGCATCGCGTTCCCGGGCTTCTCCCTGCGCATCGCCGAGGACGGCGAGATCCAGGTGAAGGGACGCGCCGTGTTCCCGCGCTATCACAAGAACGAGGAGGCGACCGAGACCTCCTTCACCGAGGACGGCTGGTATGCGACCGGCGATCTGGGCCGCATCGACAACGACGGGTTCCTGTACATCACCGGCCGCAAGAAGGACCTCATCATCACCGCCGGCGGCAAGAATGTGGCGCCCGGCCCGATCGAGGAGGTCATCCAGCGTTGCGAGATCGTCTCGCAGGCGCTCGTGCTCGGCGACAAGCGCCCGTTCATCTCCGCGCTCATCACGCTGGACGAGGAGTCGCTGCGCCCGTGGCTGGCGGCGAAGGGTCTGGACGAGCACATGTCCATGGAGGAGGCGGCGGACAACGCGGCCGTGCGCGCCGAAGTGCAGAAGTGGGTCGATCAGGCCAACGAGGGCGTCTCGCGTGCGGAATCGGTGCGTAAGTTCATCATCCTGCCCGAGGAGTTCACCCAGGAGAACGGTCTGATGACCGCGTCGATGAAGGTGATTCGCCCGAAGGTCATCAAGCGCTACGCGACGCTGCTCGCCACGCAGATGTACACGAAGAAGACGGCGCCGCGCCAGTGACGCGCCGCCACGCGCCATACGAATGATGGGGCCGGCCCGGGAGCGAACGAATCGTTCCCGGGCCGGCCCCGTCGTATCGGAACCGTCACGTGCGGTTCACTTCTTCCCCGCGTAGATCACGTTGTCGATGAGGTCGCGGTACCGCTTGGTGATGGCCTCGCGTCGCGCCTTCATCGACGCGGTGACGAGACCGTTCTCCTCGGTGAAATCGTCGGGCACGATTTCGAACTTGCGGATGGATTCGGCGCGCGAGACGAGCTCGTCCGCCTGGTTGACGGCACGTTCCACCTCCGCGTACACGATGGGGTTGCGGGACGCCTCGGCCAGATCGGTGCATGGCTTCGCGCCTTGCGCCTGAAGCCATGCGTTCGTCTCCGCCAGGTCGAGCGCGACGATCGCGGCGACGAACGGCTTGCGATCGCCGACGACGACGCACTGGTTGACTACGGGCGAGGTCATCACCGACGCCTCCAGCTCCCCCGGCGAGACGTTCTTGCCGCCTGCCGTGATGATGAGATCCTTCTTGCGGCCGGTCACGGTCACGAAGCCATCGTCGTCAAGTGAGCCCAGGTCACCGGTGTGCAGCCATCCGTCACGAATCTGCTCCTTGGTGATTTCGGGATGATTGTGGTAGCCGACGCATACGGCCGGGCTTTTGATGCACAGTTCGCCGTCATCGTCGATGCCCACGGCCGTGCCCTGCATGGGAAGTCCGATCGTACCGATCCGGTATCCGGAGGTCGGGTTCACGGTGGCGGGCGCACACGTTTCGGTCATGCCGTAGCCTTCGAGCAAGGGTAGGCCGATGCCGTTGAAGAAATGCGCGATGGACCCGTCGAGCGGGGCGCCGCCCGATACCGCGTATTCGACGTGTCCGCCGAACACGTCGAGAATCGACCGGTAGACGAGCCTGCCGTAGAGCGCATGCCTGAGGTTCAGCAGGAACGGGATGGTCTCGCCGGACTGCTGCGCCTTCGACCATGCTCGCGCCGTGGAGGTCGCTCCGGCGAACACGCGACCCTTGAGACCGGAACCCGCCTTCTGCGAGGCGGCGTTGTAGATCTTCTCGAAGATGCGGGGCACCGCGAGGATGAACGTCGGCTTGAACGCGGCGAAATCGGCGAGAATGGTCTTGAGGTTCCCGGACAGTCCGAGCGTGACGTTGCCGGCGAAGCAGAAGAACTGCATGTAGCGCGCGAACACGTGCGCGAGCGGCAGGAATAGCCACAGACGCGCGTATTCGGGCATGGCGATGGCGGGCATCGAGCGCACGCCCGAATAGGTGATGAAGATGAAGTTGCCGTGACTCAGCTCGATGCCCTTCGGCGTGCCGGTGGAACCGGACGTATACACGATGGTGGCGAGGTCGTCGCCGCGGACGGCCTGCTCGCGTTCGCGGAACTCCGCGTCAGTGACGCCCTTGCCGTACTCCTCGATCGTATCGAGCGCGCCGAAGTCGATGACGTACACGTCGCCGAGATCCGGGCATTGCGCGCGCACGGATTCGACCTTGTCACGCTGCATGTCGTTCTCGGCGAACGCCATCCGCACGTGCGAGTCGTTGAAGATCATGCTCACCTGCGCCGGCGAATTCGTTTCGTAGACGGGCACGGTGAGAGCGCCGATCGACATGATCGCCATGTCGAACGCCGTCCACTCCCACCGCGTCTTGGAGATCACGGACACCGCGTCGCCCGGCATGACGCCGCGGGCGATGAGTCCTTTCGCGAGCGCGACGACCTTGTCTCGGAATTCGACGGCGGTGAATGACCGCCACTCCCCCGTGTCCGGGTCCTTGTATTCGATGAGGGACCGGTCCGGTGTACGTCCGGCGCGCTCCTCAAGTATCGAGAACAGGTTCCTGTCCGTGTCGATCGGCTGTTCCAACGGCCTCAAGTATTCGGTGATCATCGCTTTCCCCTTGATCTCCTTGGGCATGACGCCACCGATTGTACCGTGCTCGCGTGCGCCCGATGCGCGGTGGACCGCTCACCGTCATGACACCGGTTTGAGCGCTATGCGTCGAGGCTCGCTCATCGCTACGGGATCGAGGTAGTCGTCGCCGCGTCTGACGCCCCAATGCAGGCATGACCCGTCGCAGTGATCGGAGCGTGCGCCCACCATACCGAACGGCTCGTCCCGCGTGACCTTCGCGCCGGTGCGCAGCTCACTGACGGCGGGTTCGAAGGTGAGCGTCAGATCGGCATGGCGTATGCTCACCACCTGTTTGCCGGCCACGATCCCGACGAACGATACGACGCCGTCGGCGGGTGCGACGAGTTCGTCACGCTCTTCCGCCGCAAGATCGACGCCGCGGTGCCCGGACAGCCACGGTTGCGCCGGAGCGTCGAAGGCGGCCAGCTTCTCCACGCGACGCAGCGGCCAGGACAGCATGCGCCTGCAAGCGCCGTCCGCCGTACCGACGATGGTCTGCGCCATCGGACGTGGAAGGGTGTTCATGGAGCGGGATTCCTGCGTCCAGATGACCGGCGTCATGCCGGTCGCGCACCAGGTGGCGGCGTATGTCGCGGCGGGGCGTCCGGAGACGTTCGACACGGTTCCGGCGCGGTGCACCGCAAGCGCGACGGGCAGGAGCATGACGAAGGCGACCGTCGCGGCAGCGGCCATGCGCAATCGGGTCTGGCGGATGCGTTCACGTCGCCGTTCGCGCTTCGCCATCGCCGCCTGTCTGCGACGCAACGCGCGTCTTCGTCGCGACGCGCTTTCCGGTCTGATGCGAGCGCACACCCTATTGCGGCCACTCGAACCATCATGTGGATTCATGTCCATGCCGACTCCTTCATCGTCGTGGATCGTTGCCGAACGGTCGTCCGGCGTCTCGTTCCTCCACGATGAGGCAATGGGACCGTGCGAGTCCAACCGTACGGGGAATGTGGTCGGAGCCCTCATAAATCTTCACAATCGGGGGTGCTCACAACCGCGCGCCGACCGGTTTGCATGATGCTTGAGATACGAAAAGACCCCGCTCGGCGGGGTCTTCGAGTGGAGCGGACAACGGGACTCGAACCCGCGGTCTCAACCTTGGCAAGGTTGCGCTTTACCAACTAAGCTATGTCCGCAAAGAATTCCGCCGTGAGAAGCGGAATTCAGTGGGCGATGTAGGAATCGAACCTACGACCCCTTCGGTGTGAACGAAGTGCGCTAGCCGCTGCGCCAATCGCCCGAAACAATTTCGGTATTCAATTATCAGGCCGAATCGCTTCGGCATGGTGGGCGATACAAGATTCGAACTTGTGACCCCTTCCGTGTCAGGGAAGTGCGCTACCACTGCGCCAACCGCCCGGGCCTGCAATCTGTGGTACAACGGAGTGGATATCTCCTGTCCGTCGAGAGGTGGGTACGAGAGTCGAACTCGTCTATACGGCTTTGCAGGCCGCTGCCTAACCGCTTGGCTAACCCACCGTAAGGTCGTCAACTCATCGGACCTTAGAGCGGACAACGGGACTCGAACCCGCGGTCTCAACCTTGGCAAGGTTGCGCTTTACCAACTAAGCTATGTCCGCACTGGTCGTGGGGATTGCTCCCCGCCGAAGCACGAGTCACTACTATATCCATCCGCGATCGAAATGCAAATACGGCGTGTCGCCGTCTTGGCGACGAGGACGGACGACGCTCCGGAACGCCCATGGCGAACACCGTACGGATCGGCCGGCGGGCGACGGCGACGCCCATTATTCTGGGAGGCATGAGCGAGGAACGGGACCCGCGGCGAAGCGTCATGATCGCCGCCTTCGAAGGATGGAACGACGCCTGCCAGGCGGCGACCAATGTGATCCGGCATCTTCTGGGTCGCTACGAAGCGCAGGAGATACGCCATATCAGCTGCGACGGCTACTACGACTATCAGGTGTCCCGGCCGATGCTGTGCCGTGTCACCGGCCAACCGCGCATCATCTGGCCGCAGACCACGTTCTACGAAATCACCCTCGCCCCCGACCGTCGCATATACGCGCAGATAGCGCCGGAGCCGAACTACCGTTGGCGCGAATACTGTCGGCAGAGCCTGCATATCGCCGACGAGTTCGACGTCGACGGCATCGTCACACTCGGATCGATGTTCGCCGACTGTCCCCACACCCGTCCGCTGCCGGTCGACGTGTCGCACGACCTTGACGAGTGCGGACGCAGCTGCGACTGCGGCACGAACGACGGGGAGAACGGGTACAGCGGCCCCGTCGGCATCCCCACCGTGCTGGACGACATGGCCAGGGAACAATCGTTCGACACCACGTCGATGTGGGTGTCGACCCCCCAGTACACCGGCAACGACGACTGCCCCGCCGCCACCCTCGCACTGCTGCGCCGGCTCGGAGTCGAACTCGGCTTCGAGTTCGACGAAGGGGAACTGCCCGCCCGCGCGGAGGAATGGAAGGCGAAGGCCTCGATGCTCCTCGGATGCAGCGACCAGCTGGCCGATTACGTGCATCATCTCGAACGTGAATGGGATCGGGCCGAAGCCATGCGCGAAGCGGCTTCCGCGGATTCCGCGCAGGCGGAGCGCCTCGTAAGGGAAGCCGAGGACTTCCTCAAACGCCTGTGATCCGCATATGAGCCCGCGCATGAGCGGTACCGCCCGGCATCTCCCGGCCGGTACCGCTCACAGGACGGAAACGTCGGTCGACGCCCCGTCAGCCAAGCAGCGACCGGCACATGGAACGGTATTCGCTCACATACCCGCCACCGAAGAACACGCAATGGCCGGCGATCGGATACAGCCTCCACAACGTCATCCGCTCCTGCCATCCGGCCTTGAGCGGGTGGACACTCTGATAGCCGTCGAGGATGTCGCGAAGATAGGTCATGCCGAACAGGCCGAGCATGGCGAGATCCTCCTCGCGATGGCCGCCGTGAGCCGCCGGATCGATGAGCACCGCCTCGCTGTAGCCGCGATCCGCGGTCCACATCACGTTGCCGCTCCACAGGTCGCCATGCACACGCGCCGGCTTGTCCGACGCCGCACGTCCGAGCAGGTCGGGCATCGCCTCGATCACCTGATCGGTCAACGTCATGTCGGACTCGTCGAGCTCCCCTCGCCTGATGCCGAGTTCCACCATGGGACGCAGCCGGCCTTCGGCGTAGTAGGAGACGGGATCATTCCATTCGCCGGTCGCCATCGGCACCGGATCCTGCAACGGGCCGAAATAGCAGGTGCCGTCATATCCGGCCGGAGCCGAACCGAAATGCGGGGCGCCGGCATCATGCATGCGGGCGAGCGCCGCGCCGAAATCACGCGCCGCCTTCACCGTGGGCATGGCGGAGTGCACCTTCTCGATGTCGAGATGGTCGTCTCCCCAACCGATGACCTGCACGACGCGGGGGCCACCCTGAGGCATGGCCTCTCCGAGCCATTGCAGCCCTCTGCCTTCGCACTCGAAGAACCCCTTCGGGGCGTATCCCCTGCTTTTGCGGTACGTGTCCATATGAGTTCGCTCCTTCACCGGCGGGCCGGGAGAGCCCGCGTCTGCGCCTAATTGTGGTCGCATTGTGCGCATTGTGCAAGATGTCGTCCACGCCGCACGCCGGATGAGCGCGCTCTTAGCCACCTATGAGTACAGTGGTCATCGCAATTGACGAATATCGCAACCCGAGTTTCAGAGGTTAGAGGGGTTTATGAATTTCTTCCAGGCGATTTTCCTCGGTCTCGTCCAGGCGTTGACCGAATACCTGCCGGTGTCCTCCAGCGCGCATATCCGCATCATCGGCGATCTGATGATCGGCTCCGACCCGGGAGCCGCGTTCACCGCCATCATCCAGCTGGGCACGGAGCTCGCCGTGATCCTGTACTACCGTCGTGACATCATCCGCATCCTCGGCGCATGGTTCGGCTCCTTGTTCGGCCATGATGGCAAGGACTGGCGCTCCCGTCTGGGGGCGAAGAACCCGGACACGCAGATGGGATGGTTCATCATCATCGGCACGATGCCGATCCTCATCGCGGGACTGCTGTTCAAGAACGCGATCGAGACGACGCTGCGCAACCTGTGGATCACCGTCACCGTGCTCGCCGTGTTCGGCGTGCTGCTGTGGATCTTCGACAGCCGCGCCAAGCAGGTCAAGACGATGAACCAGATGACCGTCAAGGATGCGCTGCTCTTCGGCGTCGGCCAGATGCTGGCGCTCATTCCGGGCGTCTCCCGTTCCGGCGGCACGATCACGTTCGGCCGCGCCATGGGCTACACCCGCGAGGCCGCCGTGCGCGTCAGCTTCCTCATGGCCATCCCCGCCGTGTTCGGCGCGGGCATTCTGGAGGCGGTCTCCGCGGTGAAGGACGTGAGCGCCTGCGAGGCCACGAAGGCCGCGGACGCGTGCGCCGCCATCGGCGGTGCCGCTTGGCCGGGCTGGGGTCCGACCATCGCCGCCACGATCGTCGCGTTCTTCGTCGGCTACATCGTGATCATCGGCTTCCTGAAGTTCGTGAGCACGTTCTCCTACAAGGCATTCGCGATCTACCGCATCGGACTGGCCGCCGTGGTGGCAATCCTGCTCATCGCCGGCGTGCTGCCCGCCATCGACCCGTCCGTGGCCGGCTGACGTTCCGGATTCGGCTCCGGCCGCATAAGCCATATACTGAAGGCCGGTCTTCCCGCTTCCGAGTGGAAACGGGAAGACCGGCCTTCTTCGTTCGTCCTGCGAACCAGATCGGGGAGCGGCATCAAGCAGACGCGCCACGTCCATCAGGTCCGAGTCGAAAAGGTCGGCGTACACGTCCAGCGTCATGCTCGCATTCGCATGCCCCAGCATCCTCTGCAACGCCTTGACGTTCGCGCCCGCATGCACCGCCAGCGACGCGGCCGTATGCCGCAGGTCATGGGGCACCGGCCAATCATCCCTGCGCCATCCCAGCCGCAGAAGCGTGTGCACCCACCATCCGCTCTTACGAGCGAGGCTCTGCTTGCGCAGGGGGCCGCCCCGAGCGTCACGGAACACCCGCTCCCCCCGGGTCGCGCCGTCCGCAGACCGGCTTGAGCGCCTCCATGACCACGTGCGGCATGGGCACGTCGCGCCGTTCAGGGTTTTTCGGCGTGCCCTCGACCCATCCAAGAGTCTTGTCGACGTAGACGAGGTTGCGGCGCACGTGGAGCAGACCCGAGCGAAAATCGACGTCACCCGCCCTCAGCCCGGCGGCCTCGCCCCAGCGCAGGCCGCAGAAGCCGGGCAGCAGGACGAGCGCCCGCCGCTCCTCCCCCAACCGGCGGCAGTTGCGCGCCTCGTCGGCGAGCGCGAGCAGCAGGGGGATGGACAGGTAGACGCGCCGCTCCTTGCGTTTCGGCAGCTTCGGCAGGACGACGCCATCGCACGGGTTCGAGCCGATGAGCCGGTCCCGCACGGCGATCGAGCAGATGCCGTCCATTATCTGGTAGGGGCGTCCGACCGATGGCGCGCCGACGTTGTTGATGACGCCGCCCACCCATGCCTGGACCTCGGCGTGCGTGATGTCGCCGACATGCCGGTCGGCCCATTTCGCCTCGCAGTGGTTCCGCCACGCGTTGGCGGTGTTGGCGGCGGTCACGGGCTTCCAGAACGGCCGTTTCTCGGCGGTCCATTGCGCGTACAGATCGCGGACGAGCCGTCTGCCGCCTTCCGGATCCACGTACCGGCCGGCGGCCTTCGCGACGGTCACATGCTCGGCGGCCCAGGTCTCCGCGTCGATCTTGCGCTTGAAGCCGCGTTTGTCGGTCTGCGACCCGTCCGGCTTGCGGTAGCGGACGCGGTAGCGTTGTTCGCCTTTGCTGGTCTTGTATTTGGTGATGTTCGCCATATCACCCTACTCCTCGGGATGCTTGCGAGGCCTGCCGCCGCCGACGCCCCGACCGGGCCGGGCGGCGTTCCATCGGTCGATGGTCTCGGGCAGCCAGCCGCGCGTGCGGCCGATCAACGCGTCCGGCTCCGGCAGATGGTAGGCGGCGGCGCTCGCGTTCTTCACGCCGATGCGCGCGGCGACCTCGGCGACGCTGAGGTATCGTCTAGTCGTCATCCCGGCCCCTTCCCGCCAGCCAGCCGAGCGTGCCCGCGCAGAGGGCGAACACGCCGCCGGCCGTATCGTGCGACGTGACGGCGATGATGAATCCGATCGCCCCGAACAGGAGCGAGAACAGTCCCGTCTTGTGTTTCATAGTGGTCCATGGCTAGTCTTGGGAGCAGGGCCCTTGGTCCCGGATAGCTAGGGAATCCGGGACCGTGGGCCTTTTCAGCGTCGGCCGCGCCGCTTTCGCGGCGGTTCACGCGTCCTGCAGGGCGCTGACGCGTTGGGGGCTGACGCCGGTGACTGTGGCGACGTCACGCACGGTGAGACCTTCCGAACGGAGGGTGGCGACGGTGCGCCGCGCGAGCCGGGACGCCTCCTCCTGCGCCCTGCGCGCCTCGTCGCGTTTGGCGAGCAGTTCGTCGACCATGCGCCGGGTGTCCGCGTCGAGCTGCGGGTCGAGGGCAAGGACGCCGATCTCGACGTCGAGCATTTCGGCGGCGTCGCGCACTTGGTCCTCGACCTGGTCGAGGCGGCGGGCCTGGGTGAACAGGCCGGGGATCTCGGGGACCTCGACGGCCCACCAGCCGCCGCTGCGCGTGCAGACGGCGGTGGCGTTGGCGATGATGTTCATTTCATGCTCCTTTCGATGTACCTCAGAATCGCCTTGGCGGTAAGCTCGTTGACCTCGCCATGCCTCGGCACCGTGGTCTGGGCCTTGCCGACGGTCACCTTGCTGTGGTTGCCGCCTTCCGTCCAGATGTCCGTCAGCCCGTTGTCCTTGGCAAGCCTGTGGATTCGCTTCTCCAGTTCCTTACGCCTCATAGTTATAGTCTATACCTATTTACTATATCAAGTCAAGTGGTGTAGACTAAACATGCCGCATCGTCGTGCAGCAGGTTCCGGTAGTCCTTGACGACCTGCACGCTCACGTCGAGCGCCTGGGCGATGAGGAACGAGTCTGCGTCGAACATCCGTTCGGCGGTTGCGTATTCGACCGGGTCGACGAGCCTGAGCGCGGTCTCGCGCCGCGCCCGGCGTTCCGCCTTCGCGTCACCGTGCCCGATATCGTGGTGCCTGGCGTGCACGAGCTCGTGCGCCAAGGTGCACGCCTTCTGATAGTCGGGCATGGTCTCGTCTATCACGATGAGACGCGGCCGGTCGAGGTAATACCCGCACTTGTGTTCGCATAGCGGCCACTCGCGGACCGATATCCCCATGCGTTCGGCTTGTTCGAGCAGATCGTCATAGGTCGACATCGTCGTTCGCCTCCACCTTTTCGACATCCGCTTGCCGTGCGGCTTCAAGTTTCTTGACGGTCGGATGGGAGCTGAGCGTTTCCGCTTGCTGGCGGGCAATTTCGTTCAGTTTAAGCATCCGTTCCCTCATGTTCATTCCATCGCGGATCAGGACCGCGTTGATGCTCTCAAGGTTAGAGAGGATGAGGTTTTGCGTGATGCTGGCGTGATCCCGCATGTTCCCCCCCCTTCGCTTGGGTGGGAGCGTGTTGTCATTGATTCGCTCCAGCGTCGCGTACATGTTCCCCCATTACCATGTTTGGTAGGCCTCGATGGTCGGGGCCGGGTCGCCGGTCCTGGTATGACTTTCCTGCCCTGTCGTTGATGATCCGGGGGGTGTTGTCGCCGGGAGCGGGGGCGTCCGCAGACCGCTGATAGGAACCAGGCCGGCCGCATGGACGCG
>NZ_JBKEVI010000028.1:0-19562 GCF_056357035.1 Bifidobacterium sp. LH_417 | reverse complement strand
GGCTTCCACCACGTCAACAACCTCATCGCGCTCGTCATGCTCCGATGCGGCGGACTCGACATACACCTGCCTCGACCAAGAACCTAACCCACGAAAACAGCAGAAGCCTCTCTTTTAATGCCGCGGAGAAGACGAGCATCTGTTGGCCGGTGGCAAACGTGAACACGGAGGCGTAAGCGACGACCACCCACACCAGAGAGTTGCTGCCGGTCCAGTTCGGTGGATTGGTTACGCCAATGAGTTTCAACACATAGTTGACGATGCCAAGCTGCGGATTGAACATCAGGGTCATGCATCCGGCCATGACCACAGACGGCATGATGGTGGGCACGTAGTAGAAGAACTGGAATAGTCCTTTGAAGCGAACCTTGCTGTTGAGCAGCATGGCCAGAATCAGGGAGAAGAGGATGGAGACGCCCACGTTGATGATGGTGAAGATGAATGTGACCAGCAGGGTCTTGCCAAGCTCTGAATCCCCGGACATCAAATCCGCGTAATTCTGGAAGCCGACGAACTGGGGCTTGCCCAGCAGATTCCACTTGGTCAAGCTGAGATAGAAGCTGAAGAGAATGGGGAAACCACTGAATGCGATAAATCCAATGATCCAGGGACTCAGGAAGCCCCAACCCGCAGCGGCATCCGAACGCCGCTTGGGCTTCTTCGCATCCTTGCGCGATGCGGACACGGCAGCGGTGGACATAATACATATTCCTTTCTTATGTGCACCGATGAATGGCGGACCATTTATCAGTGCACAGGAAATCGATATTGAACAATGTGTGGAAGTGAGCAAAAACCTGTGCCGCCCGCCGACCTTTATCGGCTGGCGGCACAGGTAGAAGGAGAAGGAGGAAGAAAGAAGGAGAGATGATGCGGCTCTTTGTTGCCGGCGGCCGCCGCACCGGGAAATCACACCCTGTAGGCGAAACCGAGGCGACTCGAGAGGAGGAAGGAGAACACCCGAGCCGCCGTGCCGGTCTCACTGAGCGGATTCGATGTCCTTGTTGGCCTTGTCGACCGCGGTCTTCAGCACATCATTCTCGGAAGTCTGGCCGAGAATGTAGGCATTGATCTGGTTATACAGGTCGAAGGTCGGGGTGGAGGCCACGGTGGTGTAGCCGAACTTGCCTTGCTCAGCCGCTTCGGTGAAAGCATCCCAGTTGCTCGGACCATGAGCGCCCTGAACCTGGTATTCGCCCTTGTCACCAATGGACTTGAACGGGGAGATGTTGGCGTTGGCCTTCTCGAGAGCGACCTGCCCCTTCTCGCTCATCATCCACTTAAGGAACTTGTACGCGGCGGCCTTGTGCTTAGAAGACGAAGAGATGGAGAAGAAGGAGGTGTGCAGGGAGTCGTAATCCTGGCCGTTGGGGGCTGCAGGCATTGGCGCAATATCCCAATTGAAGTCAACGTCCTTGTAGGTGTTGGCAATCAGCCAGCTGCCACCCAAGGTCATAGCGGCCTGGCCGGCGGCGAACAAATCGGAAACCTTGGAACCGGAGGATGGGGCAGGCTGAACCTTAAGTTCATTGGTCATCTTGTTCTGGTATTCAAGAGCGGCCTTCAGACCCTTGCCCAAGGAAAGTTTTCCGTTCTTGACCACGGCATCGCCGCCCTGCCCGGCTAGCGAATACCACACACCGTTGAAGCTCGGCGCATCGGAACCCCATTGGGTGGTCTGACCGCCTTCGGTCTTGGTGAGCTTTTGAGCCGCTGCGGCGTAGTCATCCCAAGTCCAGTCGGAGGTCGGGTAGGCGACACCAGCAGCATCGAACATGTCCTTGTTGTAGTACATGATTTCGGTGGCCATGCCCTGGGAGAGGCCGTAGTAGCCGTCCACATCATCGGCGATGCCCTTGATGGCAGGCAGGAAGTCATCGGTCTTGACGCCCATGTCGGCCAGTTTGTCATCAAGTTTGTCGATTACGCCGTTCTTGGCGTAGCGCACGTAATCAGCTTCCTGCAGCAGCATCACGTCGGGAGCGTTGTTGCCGAGAATCATCTGGTTGATCTTGGTGTTGTAGGAGTCGCCAGGAACCTTGACTTCCTTGAGCTGGATGTCCGGGTTGTCCTTCTTGAATTCCTCAAGCACCGGGAAGGTATCCCAGTAGGAGAAAGTCAAGGTGTTGTCGTCCGATGAAGAAGCGGTGCCGGATCCGCAGGCGGCCATTGCACCAAGGGATGCGATTGCGGCCACAGCGGCGATAAGCTTCTTAGCTCCGTTGCGCATATTGTTTCCTTTCTGTATTCTGCCCGCTCTCTCGACCTTGAGCTGTACTCCGCGTTGAGGGTTTGGAAAGCAAGTAACTTCAGCATAAAAACAACGTTTTCAATTTCTTTTCGATTTGCACGGTTAGGAAAGTTTTCCTAAAATAGTGGCGTGACTTCACGCGTTACATTGCAAGACGTGGCTGATGCTGCCCACGTCTCTCTCGCCACCGCATCAAAAGCGTTGAACGGCACCGGTCATATCGCCGCCCATACCAGACGGCTAGTGCAAACCACCGCCAACGAATTGGGGTACCGGCAGCGTTCCACAGCCGAAAAACAAAGCAAACACCATCAATCAGGGCTCATCGGCCTGGTATCGGCTGACCTCGAGGGACGATTCTCCATGCCTGCATTGGCTGGAGCAGAAGACACGTTAGGCGTGGCCAACCATGCCGTACTGTTGACCAATTCCCGCGGCGACCCTCAGATTGAGCGCAATCATATCGATCAGATGGCAGCCCGCGGCGTTGACGGCCTGCTTCTTCTCGGTGGCGAAACGGATTCTCGTCCACCAGTGAGGCCGAAGACGGCCTTGGGAATCCCCATCGTCTACGTGTATGCGCCCTCCACCGACACTAACGACAGCTCCATCACCGTAAATAACACGCACGCCGGGCAAGCGGCAATCAATCATCTTCTCGGCCAGGGGCGCACGCATATCGCCATACTGGCAGGGCCAGAATACTATGCAGCAACCAAAGACCGAGTAAGGGGTGCGGAATTGGCTATGGCCACAGCCGGTCTGCGATTCTCCGCGCCGACACGCTACGGCAACTGGCATGAGTCGTGGGGACGTGTAGCCACCAATCTGCTCATCGAATCCGATGAGCACATCGACGGATTGTATTGCTTGAACGACATGCTGGCACGAGGAGCTATCGAATCGTTCCTGGAGCATGGCATTCGCGTGCCGGAAGACGTAGCGGTAATCGGGCACGACAATTGGTCGGTCACGGCAACGGAATGCCGCATACCCATCACGACCTTCGATAACAATATGCGTGAAATGGGACGCAAAGCCGCCCGCATGCTGCTATCCGCCATCAAAGGAAGACCCCAGCATGGCCTTACCACCATGGATTGCTCACTGATTATTCGCGAATCAACAGTGGCCAAGCGCTGATATCCTTTTGCCCATTGAAGTGCCATGCAACAGCGGCTCCGTTGCACACCATCGCACAACGGAGCCGTTAGCCACGGGAATGGGCTTCATCACAATTAATCAGCGCACACTGACTGCAAATGTACGCGAAGCATACGCTCCTACAGGCACATCGACCCGCAGAGTGCCGGCTTGAGCGTTCCACACCGTTCGCCACGATTCCAAACCATCATCCGCCGTAGGGAACACCGGCGCCACGGAAACATCGCACCCTTTGAATTTCGGCAACTGAAGCGTGGTCTGGGAGCAGAATGAATCACGCGCCCATACGGTAACCAACGCGAGATTCGGCCCGGCGTCGAGGCCAAGAGCCAGCACCACATCATCCCACTGCGGCAATCCAAGAGGCCAGAACGGCACAGCCGAGCCAATCACCGGCTGTACATATCGTTTATATGCACGAATGCCTGATTCGACCAACGCGCGTTGCGCTTCGCTCATACGATTGAGATATCCAGACAAGAAGAAGCGCCCCAGGAACGTGGTGTTGATGTTGAACGCGGTGGTTTCCGCATCCATATCGGATTGCGGATATGCCCAGCTCGCAGCCTGCTCCGGCAGCATCATCAACGGTGCCGCGGCGGCGATGGCCGGATACAATCTCCAATCCTGCTGATCGGAAGTAGATTGCACCTGGAATCGGCTGAGTTGCGCAAAATCCTCACGCATACCACCGGAGGAACAATTCTCGATGATGAGATCGGGATAGCGCCGATACAGCGAATCAATCCACGCGCTGTAGGCACGATTATGGCCCAATAAGCCATCGCCATCGCTATCCGCCTGATAATCAGTGCCCGCCCCCGGAGACACGTTGTAATCAAACTTGAAGTAACCGATGCCATATTCGCCCACCAGACGATCTACCACCGAATCAAGGTGAGTTCGTGCCGCATCATCGCGCAAATCAAGTAAATAGCGGTCTTGTTCCACTACACGTTGGCCATGGCGCTGGAAAAACGCGGAATCCGGGAGTTTCTTAGCCATGGGACTTTGCACGCCAATAACCTCAGGCTCAATCCAAATACCAGGAATCATGCCTCTGCTGCGAATAGCATCGATGACTTCGGTAATGCCATTCGGGAATCGCTTCTTCGAAGGCATCCACTCACCCACCGATGGCCACCAATTACCCGTATCGTCATACCAGCCGCAATCGATGACGAAAATTTCAATACCGGCTTCAGCCGCAGCATGAATGAGCGGAAGCTCCTTCTCGGTAGTGGGGTCACCGTAAATCGTGTTCATGTAATCGTTGAACACCACGCTTGGTTTTTCGTTGTCCCTATGGGGCAAACGGAAAGCACGGCGGTATCCGGTAAGCGCATTGACTGCGGCATTGAATGAACCCGCAAGAGCAAAGGAAGCGGGCACCGTTACGAATGACTCCCCCGGCTGCAGTGTTTTCTCCCAGCTATGCGTTTCACCAGTCGGGCCAGATAGCGCAATACATCCATCTACAGTGTCATCATTGATTTCCCAACGCCATGCACCATTGTGCTCAATCTGAAATGCCCAAGTCAATCCAAACTTCTCGGATTGAAGCAACGCCAACGGAGCGGCAGCACCAGTGGACCATGTGCCCGTGGAAGCAACCATGTGCTCCTGACGTGGATCTACTTTCGTCAGCTCTTGCCCAATCTTCGGCAGCAAGGCGCGGACCTTATGCTCAGACCATCGGCCTTCGGCCAGCCAGTCGAAGCGGCCTTCGCGCAGCGTCCAAGAATCCAATCCTGCTGCTTGGCCTTCCGGCGCTCCGAATGAACTGACCCAGCTGGTGACCAAATCCACGACGCATGGAGATTGGGCAACATTCGTAACCTCGACCTCGGTTTTTACCATTGGCACATCGCCGCTTACCCAATACCGCACTTGCGCACGGATTCCATGCTCATAATCCGCAAGATCAATGGTGAGTTCACTTCGACCATCGAACACCGATTCCTCATGGCTCACATAACGCAGAGAATCTCCAATCACCGTATGGGTCAGCTTATTGCATGCCAATCGATGGCCGGCTCCTACGGTCATGATTTCCACGATGGGTGCGCGATGCGTGAAAATAACAGAGGCGCTTCCCATACTGGCCGCACGCATCGCCAGAAAAACATTGTCATCATAGTCAAACGTCAGCGACACAGCGCCTGCGTTCCATGTAAATGATTGAGACATCATTGTGCTCCTGTTCTGTAGTGCATGACTATGAACAGACTACGGAGTGCTCAACGCTTTCAAGCTCGTAAAACCATCTCAAGGAAAACTTTCCTAATATCTCGGCAAAATACAAGATCATGCCGCTCAATCTCTCACCGATCCAATAAGAAGAGGCTCCACTTGATGAAAGCGAAGCCGGGGCGTAAGCTTACTTACGACTGCACAGCAATGCGACGATGCCGCCAACACCGACGCATGTCGCCGCAATCCAAGTCTCTGGGACACGGACCGCGAGGATTACCATAACCATCATTATGACAACCCACGTCCAATCGGGTTCGCTAGAGCCCTGTTTCTTCCGGTTGTTCATTACTGCCTCCTATTCGGACAAACAGAAGGCCGGGCCGGGATTGGCCCGGCCCTTGTCGTATGTCGTTAATGTCTTTCGGAACAAGAATCAACATATGACATCATTAATAATATCACATGTTGCATACTTTTCGATACCGTTGTAGACTGTAGGAAGCTTTGATTATCCACTTTCGGTCGAGAGTACATTTTGCCGGCACGTGAAGCTTCTACTCTCGAAGGATTACAAAGCTAGGTGTTTATTCACCTCTTATGGCAAACAGACAGAGGGTTGTCGCCTGCAAGGACGACAGCCCTTTTGCCATATTATTGAGGAGTATCATTGATATCATGAATACTGCACTTGAAACTTTTGAAACTGCCGCGCGCGAAGAAGCCGACGCCACCAAACTACACACGGAAGATACCCCGGCCCAAGACAGCACGAACGCATCTACTGCCGATAGCGCAACAGAAAAGCCCATAAACATCAGTCATTATGCATATCGCGTGCGGTGGAATGAAGACGACGAAAATTACGTGGCATCATGCGCCGAGCTACCGGAAGCAACATGTACTTCAGAATCTCAGCTGGAAGCGTTCGTAGGAATCCGCACAACAGTCGCGGATGAAGTAGAGCGTCGAAAAGCCCAAGGGGAGGAAATTCCCGTTCCACTTACAGAACGCCATTATTCCGGCAGGATCCTGGTACGCATTCCCCCTGAATTGCACAGGCGCCTCACTATCGACGCAGCCGAACAACGAGTCAGTCTCAATCGTCTGATTTCCAACCGCCTTGCCGAACTATAGCCAAACTTGCAATCAATAGCATTGCAATAGCACCGCAGAAGCAAGCACAATCAGCTACCGCTTCTTCGTCTTGCGCCCCTTCAGGTAGATGTCGATGACAATCCACACGCCGAGGATGAACGCGGTCACATACCCCATGAATCCGACGATCGGAATGCCGAACACGATCGGTTTCATACCCGCGTAGTACACGATGGACGAACCGATGAACAGGCCGACCACGATCAGCGCCATCGTCAGTCTGTTCACCATGTCGCTCAACATCTGGAACGGTTCGACGGAGCCGACGAGCTCCATGTTGGTGCGCAGCTGGCCGCGTGTGAGCATGCGCGCCGCGACCTTGAGCTCGCTCATCGCCTCCAGCGCGCTGTGCAACGCCTCATGCCCTTCGACGCCCAATGATTTCAGCTCGTCCTTGGCGACCTGCTTGGGTGTTTTCGACGTGGCGATGTGCTTGGAGATGATTTCGATCATGTTCACGTTGGGGATGAACTCGTCGAGCAGTCCCTCCAATGTGACGAGCGCACGTCCCACGGTGGTGACGGTGCTCGGCACTTCGATGCCGTGCCGCGTGGCCAGCTGGGTGAGCGCCGTGATGAACGCGGCGATGTCCAGATCGGAAAGGTCGACGGTGCCGTACTCTTTGACGATGGTATCGAGGTCGGCGAGCAGCGACGGATAGTCGGCCGGATCGGCTTCGGCGCCGGCGAAGCGCAGGAGACCGTCGGCGAGCTGCGGCGAATCCTGTTTGGCGACGGCGAAGATCATCTCCTTCATCACCTTGCGCGTCTTGGAGTCGAGCCGACCCGTCATACCGAGGTCGATGAGCACGATCTGCCCGCCGCGGATGATGATGTTGCCCGGATGCGGGTCCGCGTGGAAGAACCCGTCGTCAAGGATCTGCGTGGCGTAGTTGTCGACGAGTTTGGTGCCGATGTCGTTGAGGTCGTAGCCGGCGGCGATGAGCTTGCCCGGATGGGAGACGGAGATGCCGTCCACGTATTCCATGACGACCACGTGTTCGGTGCACAGGTCGGGGTATGGCGTCGGGCAATCCATGTATGTGAACGGTTCCGAGAACCGTTTGAATTCGGCGAGGTTGCGCGCCTCCACGAGGAAGTCGGTTTCCGATTGGAACGTGTCCCACAGCTCCTCGACCACGCCTTTGAGGTCGACGATCTGCGTGTTGCGCAGCACGCGCGTCGCACCTTTCGCGATTGAACGCATGATGGAGACGTCCTGCGCCATGGTCTCGCGCACACCGGGGCGCTGCACTTTGACGGCCACGTCTTCGCCGGTGACGAGCGTGGCACGATGCACCTGCGCGAGCGACGCGGATCCGAGCGGCTTGGCGTCGATGTGCGCGAAGATCTCGTCCACGGGACGCCCATACTCGGCGGCGAGCGTGTCGAGTACGGTCTCGTAGGGCATGGGGTCGGCGTCGGCGCGCAGTTTGGCGAGTTCGTCGCAGAAGCTGGGCGGCAGCATTTCGGAGCGCATCGACAGAATCTGACCGACTTTGACGAACGTGGGGCCGAGCGCCTCGAACATGAGGCGCATCTTGACGGGGGTGAGGCCTTTGAGCGCGTCGAAATGGTTGACGATGCGCATGATCTGCGTGAGACGCTTCACCTTGCCCCAACGCGTCAGATGGTAGCGCGCGGCGAAATCGTCACGACGATTGCCGAACAGGCCGATGGTCTCGTTCTGTCCGTTCTCCCAGACAGGCACGGGTACGGGAATGTCCGGGGAGATGTGCGGGGAGCCGTGCGACGCCGCGGATTGCCGCGACATGGCGGGTTGCTGCGACGATCGCGACGATTGTTCCTGCTCCGTCGATTCGTCGTTCGTGTTCCGCTTCGACGATGCGTTCGTGTTCGTCACGGTGCGTCTCCTTGATCGGACGTGAATCACGGCGACCGCCGGCGGATTCCCCACATGAGTGGAGATTCATCCGCCGACGGTCGTCAGCGTAACCAAATGGGAAAGTGCGGGATCAGGCCTCGTCGGCCGCGTCTTCCGCATCTTTGGCCTCTTCGGCCGGAGCTGCGGCGTCCGCAGCCTTGGCGGCGCGCTTCTCGTCGTCCTTGTTCGCGTCGTTGACGAGCGACTCGCCCACCTTGCGCTTGAGCTCGGTGTTGAGGCTCTTGCCCTGTTCGACGGTCAGCTCGCCTTTCTTGACGAGATCGTCGACGAGTTCGCTGCCCTTCTCGTATCCGGTGGCGAGGGCGCCGATGCCCGCCAGCACGACCTTGCGCAGGCCGTCACCCAAATCGAAGTCTGCCATAGTACCCCTCCTTCGTGAAGGTCGCGCACGACTCGATGCCATGCGCACGTACCGTCCAGCCTACTCCATCGCCGCGAATCCGCCGGACATGCAACACCCGCCCCGGTGACGCATTATGCATGTCCGGCACGCTTCATTCCACGCGATTCGCTTCACCGCGGACGCGCCGCAGCGACCTTGCGTGCCCGCTCGGCGATTTCGTCGATGCGCGCGAGTTCCCTGCGCTGCTCCTCGGTTTGGTCGGCGGTGCCGAATTCGCCGTAGCGGCGTTCGACGGCCACGCGGATGAGATAGTCGGCGATGGCGGGGTTCTTCGGCAGGAGCGAGCCGTGCATGTACGTGCCGATCACGTTGTTCATGCGCGCACCTTCGGTATGATCCTCGCCGTTGTTGCCCCGGCCCTCCTCGTCCACATGGCCGAGCGGGTCGACTCCGGCGCGCAGGAACGTCTGGCCGGAGTGGTTCTCATAGCCGATGATGTCGCCGAATTCGTCGGAATGTTCGACGAGGTTGCCGATCATGCGCACGTCGCGGCCGACGGTGTGCGCCTGAATCACGCCGATGCCGTCGAGACGCGTACCGTCCACGGTCTCGAAGTATTCGCCGAACAGCTGGTACATGCCGCAGATCATCAGCATGGGCACGCCGTCGGTGGCGAGCGTGCGCAGCAGGTCGGCGCGGCGGAAGAAGTCGTCGATGATCTTCTTCTGGCCGGTGTCCTGACCGCCGCCGCCGAGGATCATGTCCACGTGTTCGGGCCATTCGTCGCCCTGATTATAGGCGGTGATGCGCGGCTCGTAGCCGTAGAGCGCGAGCCGTCGCGTGACGGTGAGCACGTTGCCGGAGTCACCGTAGATGTTCATGTCCTTCGGGTAGAGGGACATCACGTCGATCGTCTTACCCATATCTCGTTCCTTCCGTCCTTGCGAATTCCGCCGTTCCGTTTCCCACCCGTCGGCGAGACCTATCCCGTTCCGTTTCCCACCCGTCGGCGAGACCTATCCCGTTCCGTCTTTCACCCGCCGGCGAGACCTTTCCCCGTTCCAGTTCCCACCCGCCAGCGGGACCTTCCTGTTCCAGTTCCCACCCGCCAGCGGGACCTTTCCCCGTTCCCTCCCGCTGGCGGGAGGTGGCGCGCCAGCGTCGGAGGGTGGCTCGGCTCCCCGTCCGCTCACTCACCCACGCCGGCGTCGGCCACGTCGGCGATGCGGCCGAGTGCGGCGCGCACCTTGAGCATCGCGGTGTACGTGCAGTAGATGTGTTTCGGCGTGCCCGGGTTCGCGTGTACGAACAGGTTCAGCGCGGATTCGATGTCGGTGTCGGTCGCGGCGACCGGCACCTGGTCGTAGGCGAGGCGCAGGGCCATGTCCCATGCGCGCACGCCGGACACCTGGGCGACGCCGGTTTCACGCAGGGAGGTGAAGTCCACATCCCACAGCCAGCTCATGTCGCGGCCGTCCGCGTATTCGTCGTTGATGACGATCATCGTGTCCGCGCCTTCGGGCGGGAAACTCGCCAAGGAGAGACGGAAGCCCATCGGGTTCTTGACGAGCAGCAGTTCGACCGGGCTGCCCGCCGCCTCGATGACCTCGCCGCGGCCGAATGCGGGCGTGACGCGGGCGACGGCGCGGATGATCGCCGCCGTGTCCGACGCGGCGAAATGCTGCAGACGCTCGCGGAACGCCGCGCCGCCGGCTGGGGCGGCGGCGGTGCGGGCGCGTGGCGCGTCGGCGACGACGGCCCGCACGACGGCGAGCGCGGCGGCCGCGTTGTACAGGTTGTAGACGCCTTCGAGTTTCACGCCGGTGGAGTGCTCGCGGCCGTCCAGTCGGAAGGTGGCCTTGTGGTCGCCGAATGCGGTGAACGTCACGTCGGCCGGCAGTTCGACGGCTTCGGAGTCGGCGGCATGCGCCGCGTCGGCGCCACCGGCACCCTCACTGTGCCCCCGCTGGCGCGAACCGTCGGCCGAAGACCGACTGAAGGCTGCCTCCCCGGCGACGACCCCGGTGCCTTGCCCCCGCTGGCGGGGGCTGTCGGTCGAAGACCGACTGGGGGTGGTCTCGCCGGCTGCGGCATCCTCCTCCACGCTGACGGTGGTGGCCATGTCGTCGTCGGAGGGGAAGAGCTTCTTCAGCTCGTCGGACAGGCCGAAGTAGCGTACCTGCGTGCTCTGCGGAGTGAGTGCGGCGAGTGCGGCGATGCGTGGGTCCTCGCGGTTGAGCACGACGGTGCCGGTGGTCGTCTTGGCGACGTTGCCGAGCAGCCGTGCCGTGTTGTCGATTTCGCCGAATCGGTCAAGCTGGTCGCGCATCACGTTGAGCAGGAGCGCATAGCGCGGTTTGACTTGCTTGACGAAGTGCACGGCGTAGGCTTCGTCGAGTTCGAGCACGGCGATGTCGGCGTCGAGTTTGCCGGAGAGCGTGACCTGTTGGAGTAGCGCGGAGACGACGCCACGCGTGAAGTTCGAGCCCGTCGGGTTGGTGAACACCTTGAGTCCGAGGTCGGAGAGCATCGAGGCGACCATGCGCGTGGTCGTGGTCTTGCCGTTCGTGCCGGAGACGAGCACGACGCCGAGCGGGAGCCGTCCGAGCGTGCGCGCGAGAAAACCGGGGTCGATGGTTTCGATGACTTTGCCGGGGAACGCGGAACCGCCGTGGCGCAGCAGACGGGACGCCCAGCGTACGCCTTTGCCGATGGCGGGTGTGGCGAACGAATTCCATGCCATGTGTCTCATACCCCCTGTCCGCCGGAGTTGTAGTCCTGCGGCATGTCCTTGAATTTCGATGTGGCGCCGAGGAACGCCAGGTGGAAGGTCTCGGTCGGTCCGTTACGGTGCTTCGCCATGATGATGTCGGCCTCGCCGGGGCGGTCCTCCTTGTCGTAGAAGTCCGGTCGGTGCACGAGGAACACCACGTCGGCGTCCTGTTCGATCGAGCCGGATTCACGCAGGTCGGACAGCTGCGGCTTCTTGTCGTTGCGCATCTCGGGACCACGGTTCAGCTGCGAGAGCGCCACGACCGGCACTTCCAGCTCCTTGGCGAGGAGCTTCAACGCGCGGGAGAATTCGGAGACCTCCTGCTGACGGCTTTCGACCTGTTTGCCCGAGGTCATGAGCTGCAGGTAGTCGATGACGACGAGTTTCAGATCGTTGGTCTGCTTGAGCCGGCGGCATTTCGCGCGAATCTCCATAAGGCTCATGTTCGGCGAATCGTCGATGAACAACGGGGCGTCGTCGAGTTTCGACCAGAAGCCGTTCAGCGTGTTCCAGCGTTCCGGCGTGATCTCGTCGGCGCGACGCAAGGCACCGAGCGGAATGTTCGTTTCGGCGGAGATGATGCGCTGCGCGAGTTCCACCTTGCTCATCTCCAGACTGAACACGATGGTGGTCATGTGATGGTGGAGGGCGGCCGCGCGGGCGAAATCGATGCCGAGCGTCGACTTGCCCATGGCCGGACGGCCTGCGACGACGACCATCTGGCCGGGTTGGAGGCCCTGCGTGAGATCGTCGATGTCGCGGAAGCCGGTGGGCACGCCCTTGTTGACGAGTCCCTGCTGGAGTTTGTCGATCTGATCGAGCGCGTCATGAACGACCGGGCCGATCGCGGCATAATCCTGACGTACCTTGCCGACGCTCATCTCGTACACTTCGGCCTGGGCGAGGTTGACGACGTCCTCGGCCTGCGAGCCTTCGGCCGAGTAGCCGAGCTGGGCGATCTTGGTGCCGGCGGCGATCACGTTGCGCAGGATGGCGCGCTGGTGCACGATCTCCGCATAGTAGGTCGCGTTCGCGGCCGTCGGCACCGAGGCGACGAGCGAATGGAGGTAGTCGGTGCCGCCGACCTTCTCCAAGTCGCCGCTTTTGAGCAGTTCGTTCGCCACGAGCACCGCGTCGACGGGCTGCGAGGCGGAGAACAGGTTGATGATCGACTCGTAGATGGTCTGATGCTTCGGCTGGTAGAAGTCGGTGACCTCGATCATCTGCGAGACCTCGCCGATGGCATCCTTGCTCATGAGCATGCCGCCGAGCACGGCCATCTCCGCGTCGTCGTCGTGCGGAGGCACGCGGTCGAACAACGCGTCCCTCACCGGCGTACCGGTCGCGCCGGGCACGTAACCCGTGCCGCGACCACCGCCATTACGGCCGCCGCGCGCACGACCGCCACGATCGCCACGGTAGGGGCGATCGGCGGACGCATCGTCACCGCCGTACGGCCGGGCGGCGTCCGCACCGGTCTCCGCGGGCTCGCCGAAGCCGCCGTCCTCGCCGCCGAAGTCCTCTTCGGGAGGGGCGAAATCGGCGTCACCGGGGTCCTGCGGTTCGTCGTTCCAAGGTTCCTGAGCCATAGGGCACAGTATAGATTCCAGTATCGAGAGCGGTACATATCTACCGGTTTTTCGCAACACGCCTGAAAAACCGCCGTTCCCATCGAACGACAGAAAGCCGCGTGTCATATTGCCGTACCCCAGTCGCAACTCGACAACGACCATGCCCACGTTAAGACACTCGTGAGTATGATACTTATGAGTATCATACTCACGAGTATCTTAACGAAATCCCTTGCGGGGGAAGGAGACTGCCATGACGGAATTCGTGGGACGCACGCATGAACTCGACGTGCTGGAACGCATGTGGCAGCGCGACAGATTCCAGATGATGGTGCTGTACGGTCGTCGGCGTATCGGCAAAACCGCCTTGTTGGACGAATTCTCCAAGGGGAAAAGGACCCTGTACTTCACCGCCCGGCAACAGACCTCGATGGCAAATCTGCGGGACTTCTCGCGAACCATATACGGTTTCTTCGGTATGCCGTCCACATTGCCCGCGTTCACGCTCTGGCAGGATGCTTTCGACTTCATCACGAACCGTCTGCACGAGCAGACCAATGAACGCATGCTGTTCATCTTCGACGAGTTCCCCTATGCGGCGATGAGCGACACTTCCCTTCCATCCACGCTGCAGATTGCCATCGACCATGGTTTCAACGACACGAACGCGATGATGGTGCTATGCGGCAGCAACGAAGGCTTCATGGAAAGCGAGGTGCTCGGATACAAGAGCCCGCTGTACGGACGCAGGACGGGACAGCTGCGACTGACCGCGTTCGACGCATTCGACGCGGCGCTCATGCTGCCGGATGTCCCCCCACAGGACGTGGTGCGCTACTACGCCACATTCGGCGGCACCCCGTACTATCTCAAGCAGATACAGCCATCCTTGACCTACGAGCAGAACGTCACCGAATTGCTGTTTGATACGAGCGGTCTTCTGTATGAGGAACCGCTGATGCTCATGCGCCAGGAACTCAGGGAGCCCTCCACCTACAACTCCGTGATGGAGGCCATCGGGTCCGGAGCCACCAAGCAGAACAAAATCGCCGACCGAGCGGGATTATCCTCACCGGCCAGCGTGAGCAAATACCTGACCGTGCTATCCGACTTGGGGCTGATCGAACGGCGCACTCCGTTCGGCGAAGATCCGAAACGCTCCCGTCGAGGCTTGTGGTTCGTGCAGGACCCGTTTTTCTCCTTCTGGTACCGGTTCGTCAGCCCCCGCTCCCCCGACATCGAAAGCGGCAACGGCGCGACCATCGCCGAGACCGAGGTGTTCGGCCCCGCCTTGGACACGTACGTGGGGCAACAATTCGAGGAAGTCACCAGACAATGGCTGGTGCGGGCGAATCGTACCGGAGAACTGCCGTTCGCCGCCTCTCGCTTCGGTACATGGTGGGGCGCCAATCCCGGGACGCGGCGACAGACGGACATCGATGTCATCGCGGCCAATCCCACGAACAAGACGATTCTTCTCGGCGAGTGCAAATGGAAGAACGAATTGAACGTCGCCCAGACCGTGGAGACGCTACGGGAACGTACCGGACTCATCCCCGGATACGATCGAACACAATTCGCCTTGTTCGTCAAAACCGACGAACTGGCCGACACTGCCCGATCACGCAACGAATCCGACCTGCTGATTCGATCCGTCAACGAGATGTTCCGCACATGCTGAAGCACCGATGCCGGCATCGGACTTGATGATACCGATGACTTCGATTCGCAGGGTTTTCCCAGTGAAATGACCCGGCTTTCCGAGGCTATCGCATCGTTGCGTGGAGGTTCACGCGGTTAACTATGAATCACCGGCGAACGACAGACCGCCACGATGGAACAGACCACCGAGACGGACGACAGCGAACCGGCGAGGCCGACCCCTTCTTCCCGGCCCCACAACCATAACTGAACACCTTCTTTCTTCTTCCTCTCTCTCCTTCTCGAAAAGGCCCGGAACCCGCCACCAACCAGCGGACCCCGGGCCTTTCCGTTTCACCCGCCCAACTCCCGGCTCACGCATACGAAGAGGCGGCTCCCGGAACAGACTCCGGAAGCCGCCTTAATCCCCCTCCACCCCCGCCGGCGGGGGCTGTCGGCGAAGCCGACTGGGGGTGGCGCCGACAATCAGCGCACAACCGACCAACCATTCAATCCGGACAACAGCCTCTATACGAAGAGCCTCGCCTTACCGCTACTGAACATCAATGACATATATGTCAAAATAATTCAACAGAAAGCTATTCCATTGAAAATTAGTGACACATGTGTCAAAATAATTCAATAGAAAGCGTGGCCGGCAGCAGAGAAGGATCTCATGATCATTGCCAGAGACAAATATCTGAACGATCTCATCGTGCGTATGAACAACGGCATGGTGAAGGTCGTCACCGGAGCGAGACGCTGCGGCAAGTCGTTCCTGCTGTTCGACCTGTTTGAGAACCATCTGCGCGAGTCCGGTGTGGATGACGATCACATCATCGAAGTCGTGCTCGACGACATGGCATATGCGGGGATGCGCGATCCGGAGCGGCTATACGCGTACGTGAAGTCCCGCATCAAGAATCGGAATGAACCGTACTACGTGCTGCTCGACGAAGTGTAGTACGCGATCTCGGACGAGGAGCTTCGCGGTGAAAACCCGCCACGCTTGTATGAAGTGCTCAACGGGCTGATGCGTATGCGCAATGTGGACGTGTACGTGACGGGCAGCAATTCGAAGATGCTGTCCACGGATGTGATGACCCAGTTCCGCGGGCGCGGTGACGAGATCCGCATCCGACCGCTGTCGTTCGCCGAATTCATGCAGGCCTATGATGGCGACGTCCAGCACGGCTGGGCCGAATATGCGGTGTTCGGCGGATTGCCGCTCACCTTGTCCATGCGGACCGACGAGCAGAAATCGAGGTATCTGGAGAATCTGTTTGCGGAAACCTATCTCAAGGACATCGTCGCACGAAACAAGCTGCGCAGGTCACAGGAGCTCGACGATCTGGTGAATGTTCTGGCCTCATCAATCGGCGCTTTGAGCAACCCGAGCAAAATCAAGGCGACGTTCGACAGCGTGCTGCACTCTTCGATCAGCGTGAACACCATCGCCCAATACATCGGATATCTCGAGGACGCGTTCATCATCGAGGAGGCGTGCCGCTACAACGTCAAGGGGCGCAAATACATCGGCAGTCCGAAGAAATACTATTTCGAGGATATGGGATTGCGCAACGCGCGTCTGGGATTCCGGCAGGTCGAACAGACCCACATCATGGAGAACATCGTGTACAACGAGCTGCGCATGCGGGGGTTCCGGGTCGACGTGGGTGTGGTCGAACAGCGCGGCCGGCGCGACGGCGAATCGTACCGCAAACAGTTGGAGATCGACTTCGTGGCGAATCTCGGCACCCGCCGCTACTACATCCAGTCGGCGTACCAGCTGCCGACGGAGGAGAAGGTGGCACAGGAGAAGGCATCGCTGCTCGCATTGGACGACAGCTTCCAAAAAATCGTTCTGGTCCACGATATCGTCAAACCCACGCGGGACGAACACGGCATCCTCACCATGAGCGTCTACGATTTCCTGCTGGACGAGAACGGCATGACGTTGTGATCAAAGCGCCGGACAGGCCGGTTCACGGTTCTTTCAGGAGATATATGCGCTGCTGTGAGGCTATCACATCGTTGTGTGGAGGTTCACGCGGTTAACTATGAATCACCGGCGAACGACAGACCGCCACGATGGAACAGACCACCGAGACGGACGACAGCGAACCGGCGAGGCCGACCCCTTCTTCCCGGCCCCACAACCATAACTGAACACCTTCTTTCTTCTTCCTCTCTCTCCTTCGCGGAAAAGGCCCGGAACCCGCCACCAACCAGCGGACCCCGGGCCTTTCCGTTTCATCCGCCCGACTCCCCGATTTAAGCACCTGAAAGGCGGCTCCCCGTTCATAACCACGTGTTCATGACACGGCATAATTTGTCAAATCACGATTTGACAAATCGTGATTTGACATTCAAGCGACACCTGCAATCGCAGCTCACACATACAAAGAGGCGGCTCCCGGAACAAATCCGGAAGCCGCTTAATCTCCCTCCGCCCCGCTGGCGGGGGCTCCCGGCATAACCGGATGGGCACCACCCCGCCCCCGCTGGCGGGGGCTCCCGGCGTAGCCGGGTGGGGGTGGTTGGCACGCGGCGCGCGTCAGGCGCGCAGCGCGTTCTTCGTGGCGCGGGCCTTCACGGCGATCGTCGCCGCGGCACCCGCGAGGAGCAGGCCGAGCACGGTGAACAGGGCGATGCCCGCGGCACCGGTCTTCGGCAGCTCGGTCACGTTGCGCACGTTGATCACCGAGTAATCGGTGATCTCCGTGCCCTCGTTGTCACCAGTACGGTTGTCCGCGGAATCCTTGGCCAGACCGAAGAGGTCAGTGCCGTGGAAGTACACGGCCACGCCCTTCTTGATGGTGACCTCGAACTCGGCCTTGGCCGAGGAGATGAAGCCGATAGGAGCCGAAATCTCCTTGACCTTGTACACGCCGTCCGCGAGACCGGTGAAGGTGACCTTGCCGTTCTCGTCGGCGTCCACAGCGCTGAAGCTGCCGTAGACCGGGGTCACGGCGCCGCCACTCACGGCTTCGATGCTGAAGCGCGCACGCTGACCGACCGGAGCCTTGATGGCGGTGCCGTCGGCCGCGTTCTTCATGAAGCTGAACTTGCCGAGGGTGAGCTTGGTCTGGTCGGTGGCCTTCGCGTTGTTGTCGTTGACTTCGACCTTGTTCGTCACGTCCGGGGTGTCGCCGTTCTGATCAGGCTGAGCGGTGATCAGCACCGGGTACGTGACCTCCACATACTTGCCGGCGTAATCCCTCTGGTAGTCGGCGGACTGCACCAGGGCGGCGAAATCGAACTTGAACCATGCGGAGCTATCGGCGGCACCGTTGACGATCGGGTTCAGGTTCTGACCGGTCTCGGTGGTGGAGGTGGTCACCGCGAAGGTGGTGTCGGAGGCAGTCAGCACGGTGCCGCTACCGGTCTTCTTGCCGTTCTGATCGACATCGTAGATCTTGACCTCGTATGCGCCGGTGTTGTCGGCCTGCGGCTGACCGTTGCCCTTGAGGAAGCCGTTGAGCTTCACGCGCTGGCCGGCACCCGGGTAATCCGTCAGCGAGAACTGGTAGTTGTCGAAACCGGTCGTGAAGGACGGCAGGGTCGTGCCGAGCGTGTAGCGGACGTACTGCGTGTTGGACACGGTGCCGTCGGCGTCGTCGAAGGTCTTGATGACCGGGGTGACGTGGTTCTTGAAGTCGACTTCGTTCGACAGGTAGTCGACGCCGTCGATCGTGATGGTCTTGCCGAGCGGGTTCGTGATCTCGCCGTTCACGATCGTGCCGGAAGCGAGCACGATCGGCGCGGACTGGGTGGCTACCTTGCCGCCGACCGAATTGGTCACATCGTCCCTGTTCTGCTCACTTCCGTTCGAGATGTTACCGGTGGGGCCGTTCGTGGCGGTATCCAGGAACAGGTAGACGCCCGCGGGAAGCACGGTGAAGCGGTCCCTGTCGCCGTCCTGGGAGTTGCCGTTGCCATGATTGGGGTACGTGACATCGGTCAGATGCTCCGTGACTGCCTGGCTCTTGGCGAGCGCGTCGGCGAACTTGCGGGTGGAACCGGTCCACGGCTTGCCGGACTCCTCATCCAGCGCACCCTGCTGCAGCGCCCACGCCATCAGATCGGTCTTGTCGTCGGTCGGCACGGTGAGCTTGGTACCCTCCACCGCCTTGTCGAGCGCGGCCTTGATGGCATCGCGGTTCGCGGTGGTGGCGGTCTGCAAGCCGTACGCGGTACTGGGACCGGCGGTGTACTTCACATAGTCGGCGAGCTTGTAGTACTTGACCGTACGGCCCTTCCACTGGTCGGCGCTGTCGGCGGTGAACGTGAAGTTCGTTTCCTCCGTGAACAGCGTGCCGCCGCTGGCCGGCGTTTCGGTGTCGGCCGCGTTCGCGGTGGTCGCGCCGAGCGCGAGACCACCGAGCAGCGTCGCCGCGGCGGCGATGCCGGCGAACAGTTTCCTCATCTTCATGGGATGACCCTTCTTTCTGAGGCTTCTGCTGTTTTCGTGGGTTAGGTTCTTGGTCGAGGCAGGTGTATGTCGAGTCCGCCGCATCGGAGCATGACGAGCGCGATGAGGTTGTTGACGTGGTGGAAGCC
>NZ_JBKEVI010000027.1:0-22405 GCF_056357035.1 Bifidobacterium sp. LH_417 | reverse complement strand
AGGCTCGAGGCGTTCAACAACAGGATCAAAGTCACCATCCGCATGGCCTACGGCTTCCACAACGTGAACAACCTCATCGCCCTCGTCATGCTCCGATGCGGCGGACTCGACATACACCTACCCCAACCAAGAACCTAACCCACGAAAACAGCAGAAGCCCCCAAAATAGGTTCCGTACTGATACTTCGAGGAATGGGTCAGGTTGAAATCCTGCCCCGAGACGTGCACATACCAGGAAGGCTTGCCGTTCAACATATTCGCATGCCCGTCGAGGCCACCCTTCTGAACCAGCTCATTAGCACGGGTCTGAGCCCACTTCATCAAGTCCCAATTAACGTCCAAAGCGCCGACGGCGCTGCCATCAGCGGTATTGCCAGCAATATTGGACGTGTTGTAGATGTTGGTGCTATGGTCCGCGTTCTTCGCCGCCGCAATCTGCGCGTTGGTCAGCTTGCGACGATCAGTGCGGGCGCGAAGCGCGTTGAGCTCCTGCATGTACTTGAGCGCCTGATAGACATTTGCGTCGGCGGCGGCATCAGCGCCCACCCCGTCGGCAGTCTCAGCCGCGTGCGCCGGCAGAGGCAGCACGCAGAATAGCATGGCGATGCTCGCCAATACGGCCACTGCCCCCGACAGTCGTTGTGCGATGTTCTTTGACATCTTCCTTCTCCAAACTTTCGCCTGTAGGACACCCCCGAAATGGGTGACGTCAAGGGCACCCTTGCATACGAGGCCAAGTATAGAACGACGTCTTGATAGATGGAACAGGCGGACCAGGTCGGTAATCGGGCTCCTGTCCGGCGAGCGCCGATTCGATGCCGCTGCCCTGCGACCACCCTCCGGCGCTACGCGCCACCTCCCGCCAGCGGGAGGGGAATCGGCATTGCAGCCGCACGCCCTATACACGCCACAATGCGAAGAACCGGATATCTGACGACGCCCACTCTCCAGCGTCACAAATCCCGGAGAAAAGCCCCATCATCCCGAACCCGGGACGCCGGGGGCCGCTCAGCGTCACAAATCCCGGAGAAAAGCCCCATCATCCCGAACCCGGGACGCCGGGGGCCGCTCAGCGTCACAAATCCCGGAGAAAAGCCCCATCGTCCGGGATTTCTGACGCTGGGAACTGCTCAGCGTCACAAATCCCGGACGAAAAGGATAATTCCCGGGATTTGTGACGCTGATTACATAACCGGTTGGTGTCTAGCCAGTTGGCCAACAGGCTGCACAATCAATTGATCAGTCAAATCACACAACCGATTGACCGACCGATTGACCAACCGGCTACCCAACCAATCGCAGTCAAATCGCAGTCAAATCGCAGGCAGACCGCGGCCGGACCGCGATCAGATAACGCCGCGGTCGGCCAGCGGACCGGCCCAGTCGTATTCGAGCTCGCGGGCGGGCTTGATCTCTTCTTCGGGCAGGTGCTTGGCGGGCAGGGTCTTCGGCTTGAACGGGAACTTCTCGGCGCGCATCTGCTCGTAGGCGGCGATGTCGTCCTCGTGCTGGAGCGTCAGGTCGATGTCGTCATAGCCGTTCATCAGACGCCAGCGCGTGTAGTCGTTCACTTCGAACGGCAGGGTCACGTCGCCACAGGTCACGGTACGATCCTCGAGCGAGACGGTCATCGCGCGGCCCGGCTCCTCCTCGAGGAGCTTCCACAGCAGTTCGACGCTCTCCTGCGGCATGATCGCCGCGAGCACGCCGTTCTTCGCGGTGTTGCCGTAGAAGATGTCGGCGAAGCTCGGCGCGATGACGACGCGGAAGCCGTAGTCGTGCAGCGCCCACACCGCGTGCTCGCGGGAGGAGCCGATGCCGAACTCGGGGCCTGCGACGAGAATCTGGCCCTTCGCGTATTCGGGCTTGTTGAGCACGAACTCGGGGTCGCGGCGCCACGCGTAGAACAGGGCGTCGTCGAAGCCGGTCTTGGTGACGCGCTTGAGGAACACGGCGGGGATGATCTGGTCGGTATCGACGTTGGAGCGGCGCAGCGGCACGCCCACGCCGGTCAACGTGGTGAGTTTTTCCATGATTGTCCTTTCGGGGTTTCTCCCCCACCCGGCTGTGCCGGGAGCCCCCTCCAGAGGGGCTGAGATGAACGGATTACTAGTCGGCTTCCGGGAATCGCTCCCCGGCTGGTCTTCGACTGACGGCCCCCTCGCCGGGAGAGGGCCGAGATAAACGGATTACAGATCGGCGGGGCTGGAGATCGTGCCGCGGATCGCGGTGGCGGCGGCGACGGCGGGCGACGCGAGGTGCGTGCGCGAGCCCTTGCCCTGACGGCCTTCGAAGTTGCGGTTCGATGTGGAGATCGAACGCTCGCCCGGCACCATCTTGTCCGGGTTCATGCCGAGGCACATCGAGCAGCCGGCGTTGCGCCATTCCGCGCCGAAGTCCTCGAACACCTTGTCGAGTCCTTCCTTCTCCGCCTGCAGGCGCACGCGAGATGAGGCGGGCACGACGAGCACGCGGTGGATGTTCTCCGCCTTGTGGTGGCCCTTCATGATCGCGGCCGCCTGACGCAGGTCGTCGATGCGGCCGTTCGTGCAGGAGCCGATGAACACGGTGTCGACGGCGATGTCCTTGATCGGCATGCCGGGCTTCAGGCCCATGTACGCGATGGCGCGCTCGGCGGCGGAACGCTTGGTCGCGTCGGCGATGTCCGCCGGGACCGGCACGTTCGCGGTGATCGGCAGGCCCTGGCCCGGGTTGGTGCCCCACGTCACGTAGGGGCCGAGCTGGGACGCGTCGATGTCCACCTCCTTGTCGAAAACGGCGTCGTCATCGGTCTTCAGCGTCTTCCAGTACGCGACGGCCTTGTCCCACATCTCGCCTTCCGGCGCGTGCGGACGGCCCTTCAGGTATTCGAACGTGGTTTCGTCCGGCGCGATCATGCCGGCGCGGGCACCCGCCTCGATGGACATGTTGCACACGGTCATGCGCTCGTCCATCGTGAGGTTGCGAATCGCCTCGCCGCGGTATTCGATGACGTAGCCCTGACCGCCGCCGGTGCCGATCTTCGCGATGATCGCGAGGATGATGTCCTTCGCGGTGGCGTCCGCCGGCAGCTTGCCGTTCACGTTGATCGCCATCGTCTTGAACGGCTTCAAGGACAGGGTCTGCGTGGCCATCACGTGTTCGACCTCGGATGTGCCGATGCCGAACGCGAGCGCGCCGAACGCGCCGTGCGTGGAGGTGTGCGAGTCGCCGCACACGATGGTCATGCCCGGCTGGGTGAGGCCGAGGATCGGGGCGAACGCGTGGACGATGCCCTGATCGGCGTCGCCGAGCGCGTGCAGGCGCACGCCGAACTCCTTGCAGTTCTTCTCCAACGTGCTCAGCTGGAGGGCGCTCGTCTTGTCCGGGTTCGGACGGTCGATGTCCACCGTGGGCGTGTTGTGGTCCTCGGTGGCGATGAGCTGATCGACGTGGCGCGGCTTGCGTCCGGCCAGTCGCAGTCCCTCGAACGCCTGCGGGCTGGTGACTTCATGCATGAGCATCAGGTCGATGTACAGCAGGTCGGGCGCTCCATCGCTGCCCTTCCGTACCAGATGATCGGCCCAGACCTTCTCGGCCAGTGTCGTTCCCATGGGGATTCCTCCTAAATTTCCTAGCGCAAGGTATTGTGTTTGCGCCGTGTTCGTGGTAATAGAGTATGCGGTCAACATGGGGGCAACCATGCCCCGGCCGGATTATGAGATGTGCGCGCAAGCACGCCGCCCACCGTCTGTTTTCTGTTGGAATTCCGCCGAAAACCGTCTCCCGGTGTCTTCCGTCTTCGCTCGGGTTTCCGGGTTTTCCGCGGTCTGTCGCGCGATTGCGTGGACGGTTCGCACGATGATCGTCGAGCGTAAGCGCACTCGGATTCCACCAATCGGCCATCGTCCGACGCACACCGTTCACTGCATGGTAAAATTTGCCGATTTGGCATTTCACTATGTGAGATGGTATAAACGGAAACCATGACTTCCATGCACTCAGATACCGCTGTGACCGAAGAGCCGGTCGCCGAACAGGACGCCGCCGGCGACAATACCGCAACCGTCACCGCGCAGACCGCCGAGAAGAACGACGGCGAGGTGCATTCCGGCGTCGGCGTGCTCGACAAGACCGTGAAGATTCTCGATGCCCTCGAAACCGGCCCGTCCACGCTCGGCCAGCTCGTCGCCGCCACCGGTCTGGCCCGACCGACCGCCCACCGTCTCGCCATCGCGCTTGAACGTCATCGTTTCGTGCTGCGCGACCAGCACGGCCGCTTCGTGCTCGGCTCCCGTTTCGCCGAACTCGCCGCCGCCGCCGGCGAGGACCGACTCCTCACCGCCGCCGGTCCGATTCTCCAGACGCTGCTCGACCGCACCGGCGAATCCGCGCAGATCTACCGCCGTCAGGGCGATCAGCGCGTGTGCATCGCCGCCGTGGAGCGCGCCTCCGGTCTGCGTGATTCGATTCCCGTGGGCGCGATGCTCTCCATGGAGGCCGGCTCCGCCGCGCAGATCCTGCTCGCTTGGGAGGATTCCGAGCGCATGCACCAGGGACTGCGCCACGCGAAGTTCAACGCGACCAAGCTGGCCGCCGTCCGCAAGCGCGGCTGGTCCGAATCGGTGAACGAACGCGAGGAGGGCGTGTGCTCGATCTCCGCGCCGATCCGCAACGCCTCCGGCCAGGTGATCGCCGCGATCTCCATCTCCGGACCGTCCGGCCGTATGGGCAACGCGCCCGGCCGCCGCTACGCGCCGCTCGTCATGGCTGCCGGCAAATACCTGACCGAAGCCCTCATCAAGGCCTCCTCCGGTCGCTGAGCCCGCTCTCGTTTTCGCATGGCCCCCGCCTTGAAGCGGGGGCCATTGTCATAGTCAGCCCCGCCGGCGGGGCCATAGGGCGTGACGGCACCCGTCACGCCCGCAATCCAGGGGCCATTTCATAGGCCTCCCCGTCAGCCGGACCTATTCATAGATTGCCTGATTACGGGTTTCTTGATACCCGCCCCCGCCGGCGGGGGCTCCCGGCGAAGCCGGGTGGGGGTGGCCCCACCCAAGAGCCGCACCAATCAGCTGAACAGTCCTTTGAGCTGACCCCACAACGTGGGACGGCGCAGCAGCTCATCGCCCTCGCCATCCTGCGGAGGCTTCGCGTTCAACGCATACGTGTACGCCTTCTTCGAGCTCGGCTTGCCGACCAGCTCGCCGAACTCCAACAGCTGCGTGCGCGGCTCATACGGGTGACGGCTGTCGAACTCGATCAGCCTTGTCGCACGCTTCGCCGGCGCCGGCCCATACGAGCCGAATCCGCAGGTCGGCGTCGCCGCCATCAGCACGCCATCCAATTCGCCGACGAACCAGTTGCGATGATCATGACCCGTCGCCACACCGACATAGGGGAACACATCCGCACGGGAATCCGCATCGGGACGCCCGGTCTCACCGGCATCATCGACATCGCCCACATCCGCAGTCGCCGCAGTCGCCGCAATCATCGCATCGTCGCCGCGCAGCACCGCGAACTCACGCGACGCATCCGGACAACTGATGCCCTCACCCAGATAGCCGCCAGGACGCACCCTCTCCTCATCCAGCACGTAATACTGCGCGGCGTGGTCGCGATATCCCTGCATCGCGTACGGCGTCGTCGCAGTGACGGGCTTCAGCAGATCGTAATACTCCGGCAGCGGCATGTGCTGGAACAGGACGGACCGTGCGCCGACGATCGACGGCACGCGCGCGAGGAACGCGAGCGCGTCGTCCGTCGGAGCGGCGAACCCGCCACCATGCGCGTAGTCGCCCGAGTCGAGGATGACGAGACCGAGCAGCGTGCGCGTGTGCGTCTCGTCGGCGACGGGCAGCGCGAACGTGCCCGCTGCATGCGGATAGACGACCTGATCGGGCAGCAGCGTGCGCGCTGGCAGTACGTCCGCCTCGACGCCGGGCGTCGGATTCACGCAGCCCGGAAACTCGCGGTAGATCGCGTCAAGTTCGTCGTTGGACAGACCGCACTGGAAATCGTGATTGCCGTAGGTGATGGCGAACGGCACCTTGCGCGCGATCAGCGGCGCAAGGAACTGCGCGATCGCGCCGCGCACCAGTTCGCGCGTGTGCGCTTTCGCCTCCGCGACGGAGGTAGCGGTCGCGGCGTTTGCGTCGATTGCGTCGCCGTCGTCCGCTGCGGCGGGAATGTTCCAGCGGCGTTTGCGGAACGTCGCGGCAAACGCGGGATCGTAGCCGGCGATCTGGTTGCCGGTGAAGACGACCAGATCGGGGCGGACCGCGTCCAGACTCGCCTCGATGAGTTTGACCGTATCCTTCGCGACTTTGGGACCGTCCTGGATGTCGGCGACCTGCAGGACGCGGAACTTGCCGGAATGATGGAACTGGAGCCGGCCCAACCGGGCGGACACGGACAAGGGCCGGGTATCCCCCGCCTCCGCCGGTCTGATCCTCGGCCTTGAAGACATGCCCTCGGGCGCACGTGTGTTTTCCGTCATGGCTCCTACTGTAATGCGGCGATGCGCGGTTCGTGTGGACATGTCGCGGCTGACGCGCACCGCGCGCAAGCCGTAAAAACAAGAAAACCCTCGCTTTCGCGAGGGTTTTCATTGGCTGGGGTGCCTGGACTCGAACCAAGAATGGCTGAACCAGAATCAGCTGTGTTGCCAATTACACCACACCCCAATTTGGCTGGCGTGTAACTCCGAAGAGTTCCGCGTCGTACCCCCAACCGGATTTGAACCGGTGTTGGCGCCGTGAGAGGGCGTAGTCCTAGACCGCTAGACGATGGGGGCATATTCTGTTTTCGGTGTTTCCACCGTATTGCTCGGTTCTTTGTGAACCGCGCAACGAGTGATTAATATACGCGTATGGCACCACATGCGCAAATCACGGCGTGTCGCAAGTATTTCCAACGGTTTTGCCTCGTTATGACCGACCTCACGCACCGGATACAACACATCGCGCAACGTGCGATACTGAGGCTATAGGATAGGGGCCTTTCGTGTTAGGGCGCGTATGCCCTCCCCATACGGCCCTGGCTCTCGTGCGCGCCATCTCCCGCCGGCGGGAGATGGCGCGCATGAGCCGCTCCCCGTTTCTTCCCTCCCGCCGCATGAGCCGCTCCCCGTTTCTTCCCTCCCGCCGCATGAGCCGCTCCCCGTTTCTTCCCTCCCGCCGCATGAGCCGCTCCCCGTTTCTTCCCTCCCGCCGCATGAGCCGCTCCCCGTTTCTTCCCTCCCGCTGGCGGGAGGTGGCGCGTAGCGCCGGAGGGTGGTCGCGGGCGTGGAACGTCGGGGGATTCCGCTCCTTCCTCCCGCCGTCGGGAGGTGGCGCTTCGCGCCGGAGGGTGGTCGCGCCCCGGCGGGACGATATGCGCCGATATCCGCTCCGGCGTCACAAATCCCGGAGAACAACGGCCTCGTCCGGGATTCCTGACGCTGGGCTGCGTTCAGCGTCCCGGATTACGGAGATGAGCGGCATCATCCGTAATCCGGGATGCTGAGTCTTTCCCAGCGTCCCGGATTCGGGAAATCAGCGCCTTCATCCGTAATCCGGGATGCTGAGCCGTTCCCAGCGTCCCGGATTACGGACGATAGGGCCGTTCTCCCGAATCCGGGACTCCAGCCAGCGGGGGCGTCCCGGATTCCGGACGAGGCCGTTCACCTCCGGGATTCGTGACGCCGGGAACGGCCGTCTGGAGCGATGCGGACAGCCGGCTCCGGGCCAAGGGGCGCTCTCGGGCTCCATCCACTGCGCCGACCCGCGCCGCGGGGTGCGGCGATGCTCCACTACGGCATGCGGGGATTGTGTTGTGGAGCGGTGGTGCTCCACAACAGGGTTGCAAGAGGCGGTTCGTGGGAGTCGTGGCGCGATTTGAGGGCCCGGCTGCTCCACGACTCGCGGTGGGAACGATACCGGCGGCTGTTGTGGAGCGGGCCCGCTCCACAACAGGAGCGGGAACCGGGATTGCGGGGAGTTGTGGCGCACTTTACAGGCCGGGAATACCGAAAACAGGGGTTCACTCGGGGGTCACGGCGGAATGCCGCTCCACAACAGCGTGCGGGGATTGTGTTGTGGAGCGGTGGTGCTCCACAACAGGGTTGCAAGAGGCGGTTCGTGGGAGTCGTGGCGCGATTTGAGGGCCCGGCTGCTCCACGACTCGCGGTGGGAACGATACCGGCGGCTGTTGTGGAGCGGGCCCGCTCCACAACAGGAGCGGGAACCGGGATTGCGGGGAGTTGTGGCGCACTTTACAGGCCGGGAATACCGAAAACAGGGGTTCACTCGGGGGTCACGGCGGAATGCCGCTCCACAACAGCGTGCGGGGATCGTGTTGTGGAGCGGTGGTGCTCCACAACAGGGTTGCAAGAGGCGGTTCGCGGGAGTCGTGGCGCGATTTGAGGGCCCGGCTGCTCCACGACTCGCGGTGGGAACGATACCGGCGGCTGTTGTGGAGCGGGCCGCTCCACAACGGGGACAGGAACGGGGATTGCAGGGAGTTGTGGCGCACTTTACGGGCCGGGAACGCCGAAAACAGGGGTTTGCACGGGGCAAACGGCGGGACGCCGCTCCACAACAGGCTCTCCGGCACGTGTCGTGGAGCAGACCCGGCCGGGACACGGGGCACAGGGTGCCACGCGCCGCGCGCGTCCGCCGCACACACCCTGAAAACGACCGGCCCCACACCCGAAACGACCAGCCCAACACTGGCCCCCGCCCGAAACGACCGGCCCCGCAGCGACGGACGCGTCGAATTCCAGCCCGCGACCACCCTCCGACACCACGGCGCTTCCGGCCCGCGGCCACCCTCCGACACCACGGCGCTTCCGGCCCGCGGCCACCCTCCGACGCTACGCGCCACCTCCCGCCAGCGGGAGGAAGATGAAAATCACAACCGCGCGAAGCCATGCACACCATAATCGAGGAATCCCAAAACTATGGCCTATCCAGCCCGCGACCACCCTCCGACGCTACGCGCCACCTCCCGCCAGCGGGAGGGAAGACGGGAATCACGAACACCCGGATGGGCGAATACGCGAAGACCCCGACTCGACTGAGCCGGGGTCTTCTCCGTTCGTACCCCCAACCGGATTTGAACCGGTGTTGGCGCCGTGAGAGGGCGTAGTCCTAGACCGCTAGACGATGGGGGCGTATTCATTTTTCGGTGTTTCCACCCGCCGCGGCGAACCGCAACGAGTGATTAATATACGGGAGCCGTCCGACTTCGTCAACCACGGCGTGTCACATTGTGATTCCTTGGTTGACAATCATTCTGTAACCGCTTTCCATCGTCTGCCTTTGCGGCGGACGATGGATGATGGGGACGGCTGATACGGGAGTTTCTCGGGATGAAGATGCTCCTCGGTACGGGAGAGTGGGTACCCCTCAGCACAGGAGAGTAGGTGCCCATCGGTACAGGAGAGTGGGTGCCCATCGGTACAGGAGAGTGGGTGCCCATCGGTACAGGAGAGTGGGTGCCCATCGGCGCGGGACGGAGCTCAGTACAGGGTGCCCCTCGGCACCAGGTTGCGTATGCGCGCAGACGTTGAGGTTGCGACAACAGCGGGCAAACAGACCCGCGGATAAACGAAACGGCCGTCCCATCCCGCGATGGCGGGGTGGGACGGCCGTGGCAATGGATTGCGTCGACCGGTCTGGGCGACGGGGATTGCGCGGTCGTTCTCGACGTGTTCCCGGAAACACGTTTCCCACGTTTCCGGAATCGCTCCCTCAGTCGCGGCTTCGCCGTGCCAGCTCCCTCGTGCCAGCTCCCTCGTCAAAGGGAGCCAAGGGACTTGGTATCTCTCGCGTCCCGGCACCTATGCACCGGGACGGCTCACGGCGGGAAGCAGGTCAGCGGAAGCCAGATACGAAACCGGCGAACAACCGCGCCGACCGCATCACAGGTGCGCGCGCAGACCCTTGAGACGGGCGAGGGTCAGGTCACGGCCGACGATCTCCATGGACTCGAAGAGCGGCGGGGAGACGCGGCGGCCGGACATGGCGACGCGCACCGGGCCGAAGGCGAGGCGCGGCTTGTAGCCGCCCTCCTCCACGAGCGCCTTGTTCAGCGTCTCGTGCAGGTTGTCGGTCTTCCAATCATCCTCGGAGACGCCTTCCAAAGCGGCGATCGCCAGATCGAGCACAGCGCCCGCGGAATCCTTGAGCTGCTTCTTGGCACCGTCGTCCGGCTCGAGGTAGCCCTCGGTGGACAGCAGGGAGCCGACCATGCCGGCGACCTCGCCGAGCAGGCGCACGCGGGTCTGGACGAGCGGGGCGGCGGCGGTCAGGATCGTCTTCTCGCGGTCGGTCAGCGCGTCCCAGTTGTCGGCGGAGACCACGCCGTCGCGGTGCAGGTACGGCACGGAACGGTTGAGGAAGTCCTGCGGCTCGAGCATGCGCACATGCTCGGCGTTGATGGAGATGGCCTTGTCGAGGTCGAAGCGGGCCGGGTTGGCCTTCACGTCGCGCACGTCGAACTTGGCGATCATCTCGTCCATGGAGAACACGTCGCGGTCGGGGGCGATGGACCAGCCGAGCAGAGCGAGGTAGTTGAGCAGACCCTCGCGGATGAAGCCGGCGTCGCGATGGTTGAACAGGTTGGATTCCGGGTCGCGCTTGGACAGCTTCTTGTTGCCCTGGCCCATCACGTACGGCATGTGGCCGAACAGCGGCATCTGCTTGGCGACGCCCAGCTCCATCAGGTAGCGGTAGAGCACGATCTGGCGCGGGGTGGAGCTCAGCAGATCCTCGCCGCGCAGCACGACGTTGATGTCCATCATCGCGTCGTCGACCGGGTTGGTGAGCGTGTACAGCGGGTCGCCGTTCGGACGGACGATCACGTAGTCCGGCACGGAACCGGCCTTGAACTCGATGGTGCCGCGGATGAGGTCGTCGAAGGCGATGTCCTCGTCGGGCATGCGGATGCGCAGGGCGGGCTTGCGGCCTTCGGCGCGGAAGGCCGCCTTCTGCTCCTCGGTCAGGTCACGGTCGTAGCCGTCGTAGCCGAAGGCCTTCGGACGGCCGGCGGCCACGTTGCGGGCTTCGATCTCCTCGGGCGTGGAGAAGGATTCGTACGCGTAGCCGGCTTCGAGCAGCTTGGCGGCGACGTCCTTGTAGATGGCGGTGCGCTCGGACTGGCGGTACGGGCCGTGGGGGCCGCCCACGTCGATGCCCTCGTCCCAGTCGATGCCCAGCCAGCGCAGGGATTCGAGGATCTGGTTGTAGCTGTCCTCGGAGTCGCGCTGGGCATCGGTGTCTTCGATGCGGAAGACGAGCTTGCCGCCGGTGGCGCGCGCTTCGGCCCAGTTGAACAGGGCAGTGCGGATCATGCCGACGTGCGGGGTGCCGGTCGGGGACGGGCAGAATCGGACGCGCACGTCCTTCGGCAGTTCGGGCTTGTGGTTTTTCGCGGATTCGTTCGCGTGTTCGGCTTCAGTCATGGTTCCCTATTGTGCCGCGCGCGTCGGACGCGGGTCACGGCGGACTCAGACACCGCGTTCCACGGTGATGCTCCGTACAATGAGAGGTGTCAAACGAATCGGGAGACATGACTTCGAAAGGGGAATCAATGAGTGATCCGCACGCTACGCCGCTGCCGCCGAATCCGGCACAGCAGCCCGGCAATCAGCAATCCTATGGTCAATCCACGCCGGGGACGCCGGAGACGCCGGTGACGCCGCCGGCATACGGGCAACCGCAGCAGCCGGCATACGGGCAACCGCAGCAGCCCGCATACGGGCAGCCGTACGGACAAGGACAGCCCACCGCATACGGGCAGGCCCCTTACGCCCAGCCCGCATACGGCCAGAACCAACCCGCATACGGCCAACCGGCCGCGTACGGACAGCATCCATACGGCCAGCCGGCGTATGGGCAGCCGCAACAGCCCGCATATGGACAGGGCCAGCCCGTGTATGGACAGCCTATGCCGGCGTCATACGGCCAACCGGCATACGGTCAACCGGCATACGGTCAACCGGCATACGGTCAACCGCCATACGGTCAACCCGCGCAGGTTCCCCCGGCGGAACCGACACAGCCGGGGTATGATCAGAACCCGTACGCCCAGGGCGTCGGCGCTGTGCCGTCTACGTCCGCTCCGGCAGCTCCCGCCGATACCACGGCCCCTCAGTCTCCGGTGATTCCCCCGGCGGAACCGGTCGCGAATCCGGAACCGGTCGCGGCTCCGACGGCCTCCCCGACCGCCCCTGCCGTCTCGAACGCATCGAACGAACCGAACGAACCGAACGAACCGGACGACGATTCCGATGCCACCGTGCTGGGCAGTGTCCACACCATGACGCCCGCCGCCGATGCGACTCCGGCGGAGAACGCTTCCGGTTCACCATCCGACGCCAACCAGCAGCCCGGCGTCGGCGCTCCGCTCCCCGAGTTCTCTACCCCGCAGGCAGCTCCCCAATACGGCCAGTCGGCGCAGGTGCCGCCGTACGGCGGACCGTCCGCCATCGGCAATCCATATGCTCCGGCGGACGGCCCGGCACCCGCACCGGCACCGGCACCCGCACCGGCACCCGCTTTCAATCAAGCAAACGGTCCGGCACCCATGCCCGGCGCGAACGCCCCCTACGGCGCGCCGACGACCGGCCAGTACGTCTACACCGCCGCCGAGCCGTCGTTGGACGAGCCGTACTATGGCTGCCCGATCTTCACGGCGTTCGCCCGCTTCTGGCAGAAGTACGTGGTGTTCTCCGGACGCGCCTCGCGCAGCGAATTCTGGTGGGTGGTTCTGTGCAATGCGATCATCGGAGCCATTCTCGGAATTATCACCGCCATCATCTATGCGACCACTGATGTGGATCTCGGATTCATCATCACTCTGTACCAGCTCGCCGTGCTCATCCCGACGCTGTCGCTGTCGGTCCGCCGTCTGCATGACATCGACAAGCCCGGCTGGTGGATGGCGATCATCTACGGATCGTTCGCCGTGGCCGCGATTCTTGAAATCCTAGGCAGTACCTCGTTCCTCATCGGCGGTTTCGGCAGTCTGTTCGGTGGCGGCAGCGGGTATGGCGTGGCCGCAGCCGGCGGCGGCATTCTGTTCATCATCGGCGGTCTGCTGGATCTCGCCATGGGTATCCTCTACATCGTGCTTATGGCGACGCCGAGCAAGCCGGAAGGCGCCCGATTCGACAAGATCCCGGCCGGCGCAGCCCCGTATGGCGCGCCGATGACAGGAACCGCGGCTCCCTATGGCGCCGCACCGACCGCGGGGAATCCCTACGATGCGGCACCGGCTCCCGGCGCTCCGGCACCGTTCGGCGTACCGGTTCCTCCGCAGACATCCGACCCGAACGCCGTCCCCGTGTACAGCACCTCCACGCCGGGGTATGACGACGGCGAGATGCCGGCTCCGCTTGCGCCGCAGGACCTGCCGCCGCAAGGCGATGCCGCCGTGACTCCCGCAGCAGCCACCGACACGAGCACCGGCGCTCCGGCGGAAGTGCCGGACGTGCCGTCCGCCCCGGTTCCTCCGCAGACATCCGACCCGAACGCCATCCCCGCGCCCGCGCCGCAGCAGCCGGATGACGAAGACGGCGATATGGACGCGACCGTGCTGGGAAGCTTCCCGCACAACGGCGCCCGGCCGTAACCCAGCCGGCCGTAACCCGGCCCGCCACGGCCGGCCGTAACCCACAGCCGGCCGTAACCCGCCGAACCACTCACGCGAGGTTGCGGCCGGCACACCATACGTGACGCACCGTCCACGACTCCGGATCGATGAGGTTGAAGTCGGCCGCGTAGCCGGCGGCGAGCAATCCGATCGGCGCCCCGGTCACCGGGTTCGGCAGGTCGAATCCGAAGGCGCGCGCCGGCGTGAGCGTCGCCGCCTCCACGGCCGCCGCGGGCTCGAATCCGAGGTCGAGCACGGCCCGCCGCACCGCATGCTCCAACACCAGCGTGGAGCCGGCGATGGCCCCGTTGGAGACGAGCCGCGCATGTCCGTCGACCACGTTCACATCAAGCTCGCCGAGCTTGTATGCACCGTCCGGGCACCCGGTGGCGGCCATCGCGTCGGTCACGAACGCGATCCGGTGCGGCGCGAATCCGAATCCCAATCGCACCATCGGATCGTCCACGTGGAATCCGTCGTTGATGAGTTCGATGGTGACGCGCGGGTCCTCCACCGCCGCGGGAATCGGCCCGGGATCGCGATGATGCAATCCGTTCATCGCGTTGAACATGTGCGTCATGATGCCGGCACCCGCGTCGAATCCGGCTTGCGCCGTCGCATAGTCGGCGTCGCAATGGCCGATCGCAGGGACGACGCCCGCCGCGGCGAACCGTCGTATCGCCGCAATACCGTGCTCGAGTTCCGGCGCGATGGTGACCTGCCGGATGCACCCGAGACGTCCGGACCCGCCGACGCCGGCGGCCGTGTGCCTGCCGGCAGGCCGCCTGGCCGCGGCACGTCCGCCGGCACCGCCAGCGCCGCCGGCACTCCCGCCGCGCCCGCCGGCACCATAGACTCCGCCCGCTCCGGCCACGTATCCGGACGCCTCCAGCATCTCGTCGACGATGTCGTCGACCGGGTCCTTGAGACAGTTCGGATCATGCGCACCTTTGCGTTTCACCGCAAGGAACGGCCCCTCCAGATGGCATCCGAGGATGTCCGGACGCCCCGACGCCATCGCCTCGCGTACCGTGCGAATGTTGCGGCACATCACCTCCACCGGATTCGTGATGAGCGACAGCACCTGCCGTGTCGTGCCGTGCACCGCATGCCCGGCACGCGCCACGTCGATGCCGTCGGCACCGTCATCGAACGAACGTTCCCATGCACCATGCGCGTGGATGTCGACGTATCCGGGCGTGAGGATCATGCCGCCCGCGTCGATCACCGCGCCGCCCCCGCCCGACGCACCCGACGCACCCGACGCACCCGACGACTCCAACAACCCGGACGCATCGCGCGTCGCGGCGGGATCGATGCCGACCGTGCGGCACGCGTGCTCGAACGCCTCCTCGCCCGCGCCGCCGCGCGCGACGCCGGTCGCGACGATCACGCCGCGCGCGTCCGACACCACCCACCAGCCGTCACGCACGCCACGCGCATCCACCTTGCGGCTCCCGCGGATCGCGACGGGCCGCGGAGCACCATTGAGCGCGGCCGTCACCCGCGCGACCGTCTCGCTGCCATCCACCATGATCGATCTCCTTTCACACCGACGTCGCCGTCAGATTCCCTGCCAGACCGGCTTGTGCGCATAGGCATACCGGTAATAATCCTTGTGCCGCAGCCGCGACGCCGCCTCCTCATCGATGATGATCGTCGCATGCGGATGCAGCTGCAACGCGCTCGCCGGGCAGAACGCGGACACGCCTCCTTCGACGGTCTCCTCGATGGCTTCGGCCTTGCCCGCGCCGAACGCGAGCAGCACGAGATGGCGCGCTTTGAGAATCGTGCCGATGCCCTGCGTGATGCAATGCGTCGGCACCTGGTCGATGTCGTCGTCGAAGAAACGCGCGTTGTCGATGCGCGTCTGCTTGGCGAGCGTCTTCACGCGAGTGCCCGACGCGAGCGACGACCCCGGCTCGTTGAATCCCACATGACCGTCGGTGCCGATGCCGAGAATCTGCACGTCGATGCCGCCCGCGGCCTCGATCGCCGCGTCATAGGCCGGTCCGGCCGCCGCCACGCGCTCGCCGTCCGCGAGCGGCGCGCCGTCGAGCACGTCGCCGGGCACGTGCACGTTGGCGGGGTCGAGGCCGAGGGGTTCCACGACGGTGCGGCGGATGGTGGAATGGTAGGACTGGGGATGATCGAGCGGCAGACCGAGGTATTCGTCGAGCGCGAATCCGCGCACATGCGACACGTCGATGCGTTCCTTCTGTACGATGCCCGCGAGCGCCCGGTAGGCGGCGAGCGGGCTTGATCCGGTGGCGAGGCCGAGTACGGCGTCCGGTTTCGCCGTGATGAGGTCGGCGACGCAGCGTCCGTAGATCGCGCCGGCTTCCGTTTCGTTGTTGACGATGATGATTTCCGCCATGATGCTTCCTCGCATTCTGTTCCGCATGATGCGCGTCCGCCGCGTATGGTTCTCGCACTGGTGATGGGGGTGCTTCGCCGTGCGCGTCGCGTATCCGACCGGCTTCGTCGCCGGTCATGGCGTTCGCCATGCTGCCATTCATCGTAATAGCCCCGCACCATTACTGCAAACCTTCTTTACAATAACGGCGCGGGGCATGAGGGGCGCCCCGGCGACCACCCTCAGTCCCGCCAAGCGGGACAGCTCCCGCCAGCGGGAGCGGAGGTGGGGGCAGTTCGCCAGCTCAGCGGGAGCGGCGGTGAGGGACAGCCCGACAGCGGGGAGCAGGGTGAGGCTCAGCCTTTGACGTGGGCGAATTTGGCGGCGAGCGCGGCCTTGTTGCGCTTCTCGTCCTCCTCCTTCGCCTTCTTCTTCGCCGCGGCCGGGTCCCACAGCACGTCTTCGCGATGCTTCGCCCATTCGGCGCCAGCGAGCGGCGCGACGAATGCGGCGGTCGCATCAAGCACGGCCATGTCGCACGTCGAAGACGAAGCGTCGCCGGACTCGGCGGCACGGGCGGCGGCACTGCAGGTGCCCGCGGTGCCGGCCTCCGCACCCGCCACGCCGGCACCGTCGGACGCGGCGGCAGCCGCTTCGGCGAGCGCGGAGGCGCGGGTGGCGAGCAGGTCGCGGATCTGGGTGTCGGTCAGGCAGATGCGCGGCACGGCGATCTGTTCGCGCAGTTCGTTGACGACGAGCAGCAACGGCAGCACGGCCTTCACGGCGGAGTCGTCCACCGGCGTATCGGCGGCGACCGGAACCGCGGGGCCGGTGGCGGTATCGTCCGCGACGGCGTCGAGCAGCGCGTCGCATACGGTGAGCGCGACCGCGAACCGGTGCGCCATCGCGTCGACGAGTGCGGCCGGCGGCTCGTACGTGTCATCATCGGCCGGCACCGGAGCGTCACCGATATTCGCACCATCACCCGCAGTACCGGCGTCATTCGCACCAGCATCATTCGCACCAGCATCGACCGTGTATGCGCCGCCGTCGAACGTGCCGTCGTTCACGGCCGTCTCGACGGCGTCCAGCATCTCATGCACGCGCACGGACGCGGCGTCGTCCCACGTGACGCCGAGATCGGCGGCGGCGTCGTCGACGAGCGTCGCGTCGCCGGTCGCGGCGAAGTCGGCAAGCGCGTCGTAGGCGTCGTTGGCGGCGAGCAGCGCGTCGACGATCGGCTGTGGGCGTCCCGGAATCGCGTCCGCGCCTTCGTACACGTATTCGGCGTCGGGCACGGTCACGTCCTCGCCGGTGAGGATGCGGGCGAAGGCGCGCGTCACGCGCACCTGCAGGTTCTCGCCGTACTTCGCGTCGTTGTCCATGCGCATCGCGTCGGTGAGCGGCCAGAGCGCGGTCAGCCGCGCGGCCTCGCGCGCGGCCTCGCGCACGGCGGGCAGTTCGGCCACGCGCGCGATTGCGTCGGTGTTCAGTTCAGTCATCATGCTCCTTTGCGTCCCACGCAGGAGACCCGCGGCGGCCGACCGCTGCCAGTCTCGCTGACGCCCGACAGCTCCCGCCAACGGGAGCAGACCATATCCGGTGTCGATTCTAGTGTGCGTCTATGCGATTCCGGCGGCGGGGTCGACATACGTGATGGACATCACACGGCCGGTCTCGCAGTCGAACGTGATCGAGGTGATCGAGGCGAGCGCCGTCTTGCGCAGGAACATCCAGTGTTCGGCGTGACCGGTTTCCAGCAGGTGGCGGAACGACCAGATCGGCGATTCGTGGCTGACGACGATGATCTGCTCGCCGGGGTGTTCGTGGACCTTCTCGCGCGCGAAGTCGCCGACGCGGGCGGCGATGTGCGCGTAGGATTCGCCCCAGCTGGGCCTCCACAGGTTCGCGACGAGCCTCCAGTTGCCGTTCTTCCACAGCGCACCCTCGCCATGGCCGATGCGGCGGCCGCGGAACTCGTTGCCGGCTTCGATGACGCGTTCGTCGGTGGTGAGCGCGAGCGGCTCCTGCCCGCGCGCCTCACGCACCGGGTTCAACGCGTCGAGGATCGCGCCTGCGGTCTCGCGCGTGCGGTCGAGCGGCGACGAGTAGACGGCGGAGACGGTGTTCATCTGCGGACTGGCGGCGATGTACGCGCCGGTCGCCTCGGCCATGCGGCGGCCCACGTCGGACAGGTGGAAGTCGGGCAGACGCTCGTAGATCACGTGGCCGGGATTATGCACCTTGCCGTGACGGACGAAGTGGATGGTGGTGGCGGTCATCGGTCGGTCTCCTTTGCATGCGGACTGATACTCACGGATACCCATTCAATCTACCGCGAAAACGCCGCGTGTCGCGGCGCACGCGCGCGTAGAGTTGCCGCCGACGCAAACGTGCATGCACGACCGGAAGTCCGCGAGGTTTTCGACTTCTCTGCGGGGCATCGGGGACGATGATGCACTCCTTTGCGCGACCAATAGGACAGCACACATCATTCGATGAGGGCCCCGCCGGCCGACGCCACGGCCTCCGGGGGACATCCAATCGGGAGCGGAAAGGAGCGGTGCAGCATGTCCAGACACGACAACATGACCACACGACGCACGGGAGTCACCGGTGCGATCCGGGAGGTCGCCGGCAAGGTGTTCGGCGGATATGCGGAGCTGCTGCGCATCCCGCATACGGCACGGTATTCGATCGGCGGCGTCATCGCATGCATGCCGTTCCCGATGATCGGCATGACGATCACGATCTCCGTGCAGCATTACTACGGCAACTATTCGCTTGCCGGCATGCTCACCGCGCTTCAGGCGATCGCGCTGGCGATCGCCACTCCCCTACTCGGCAAGCTCACCGACAAGTTCGGCCAGCGGCAGGTGTCGATTCCGACGATCATCGTGTGGATCGTCGCGGCGATCGCGCTGACCACGTCGATCACGAACCGCGCGCCGGAATGGGTGCTGTACTGTCTCACGCCGTTCCTCGCCGCCATCCCGCCGTGGGGCGCGATGAGCCGCGCCCGCTGGACGCGTCTGCTCAAGGGCGACCGCGAACGCACCGACCGCGCGCTGTCGCTGTGCGGCGTGCTCGACGAGTGCATGTGGGTGGTCGGCAACCCGCTCGCCTCGACGCTGGCGGTGATCTCCGGCCTGCTCGCGTTCTCGTTCACCGGCGTGTGCGTGATCGTCGGCGCACTGATGTTCCTCACGGAGCTCACGACCGAGCCGCCGTCGCAGTCGGATCTCGCGAGGGCGGAAGGCATCTCGCGCAAGGAGTACCGCGCACGCGAGGCGGCGAAGGCGGAGGCGCTGCGCGCCGAGACCGCCGCCGAGGAGACGCGCCGCCGTCTGCGCGAGCAGGGCGTGACCGACGAGGCAATCGTTTCACGTGAAACACTGCGTGCGCTCGAAGAGGCGAAGAGCGGACGGAAGGCGTCGATCTGGGGGCCGGGCCTCATCGCCGTGTGCGTGACGTGGTTCGGCCTGGGCGCGTTCCAGTCGGCCGCCGGCATTTCGATCATCGCCTTCGCGACCGAATCGAACATGAAGCAGTACACGGGATTCGTGTTCGCCTGCTTCTCGATCAGCTCGCTGTGCGGCGCACTCGTGTACGGCGCGAAGAACTGGACCATCCCGCTGTGGAAGCGGTTCTACTTCTGCCTCGCGGTGGTGAACATCGGCATCGGGTCGTTCCTGTTCGCGAAGCACCTGTGGGTCATCATGATCATCTACCTGCTGATCGGCGTATGCCAGGCGCCCACATGGATCAACGGCAACCAGCTCATGCTGCACCTCGTGCCGCCGTCACGCCTGACCGAGGGCATGGCGTGGATGGGCGCGATGAACTCGATCGGCTCGTCGGCCGGCTCGGCGATCGCCGGCCAGTTCATCGACCGCATGGGCTCGCACGGCGGCTTCCTCGTGGTGACCACGCTGGCGCTCGTCTCGCTGGCCATCGCGTTCATCGGCATCAGGCAGATCAAGAGCTCCACCGAGCAGCCCACGCTCACCGAAGTCGCCGTATAGCGGAACGGCCCCACTCATGACGAGTGGGGCCGTTCCGTTGCGCCCGAATCGGAATGGGCCTACTTGGGCCAGCCCTTCGGGGTGTGCTCCAGAGACCAGACGCCGAGCTTGTGGGAGAAGCTGTTCTCCCATTTCTCTTCGAGCTGTTCGGCGGTGAGGCGGTTCTCGGCGGACTTGAGGCGGTTCATCGCGTTCGTGTGAGTGTCGTCGAGCAGCCACTTGCGGATGAGGAAGTTCCACACCATCACCACGGCGGTGGCGATCAGCTTGCCGACGTTCGTGCGCAGCAGGTATTCGGCGTGCTGCGTGACGTACGCGTCATGGTTCATGCCGTAAGTGGAAATCCAGATGATCGCGTCGTTGATGAACAGGCCGATCACCGCGCCCACGACGAAGATGACGATCTCCATCCAGCGGGCCATGTCGTCACGGTGCTTGAACACGAACTTCATGCTCGCCAGGTAGTTGAAGATCAGCGAGATGATGAACGAGATGGTGGCGGCGACCACGTTGTGCATGTGGAACACGCCGACCAGGATGTTAAGGATGCCCCAGTCGATGATGAAGGCGATCACGCCGACGATGCCGAATTTCATAAGCTGTGCGATCAGTTTTCTCACAAGTGGCCATTCAACACCATCCATCTGACCGAACGGCCCGCTCCCCGCCATCCCGCCGACAATCTCCCCATTCACCGTGGCGGCTGCAGAAACCGTCACAACATTCCATTAAGTGTTGAAATGGGAATCGCACATCAGTCGCACCCTAACGCAAAGTGGTATGGACTGGGACTGCGCTGGTCGTGATTGACCGTTTTCACCCATTCCCATGAGCGATTGTTTCCCAGCCGGTTCCATCCGTCGAATCCGACGGGTTGTACATCAGGCGCCAGACGACGGAATCGGCGGGAGACATCGACATCGTACGGGAGTTAAAACTGGAACAGGCATATTCCATCACAAAGCTCGCTTGGGTTCCCTCGACATCCTTGTTGGAGGGTTTTGAAGAATCGTTATAATAATCATGCTCGGTATAGGATATTTCCTTGATTTCACATCCTCTCATGAATGAGGAGTCGTTGATGATATGTCTGGCCCCTTCATTCAATACCTTATGGGTGAACAATCTGGATTCGGAGATCGACACACGTGTGCGTGACGAATCAAGAGGCGGCTGAATCAAGGCAAGTCCCATCTGGCGGCTTATCAGATAAGCCAGTACCACCACAACGATACCGATAATCAGAGGGTAAACAATCCCCGACGCTCTACGCTTCACACGCATACCGGCACTGTAGATGGGAGCACTGACGTTAAGGATTATTGCGGGTCCGCTGTCACAATACCCTAGGGTTGTGAACTGCTGAGGCTTTGGTTTGTTTTGCCTTGTTGGTGTGTGGTATGATTTGCCTGTGCGTGCGAAGGAATGGGCGGCTCGTGAGGGTTTGAACGAGCAGACGGTGTGGAAGTGGTGCCGTGAGAACCGTATGCCTGTTCCCGTGGAGAAGGCCGGGGGCGTGTGGCTGGTCCACGACCCGAAGTATGAGAAGACGGATATGCCGGCGACCGGTTCGCGCGTCGTGTGCTATGCGCGTGTCTCGTCCTCCGATCGGAAAGCCGACTTGCAGCGTCAGGCGGACAGGTTGAAGGCGTTCGCCATCGATCTGGGAGCGAGGGACATCGAGGTCGTGTCGGAGACCGGTTCCGGCATGAACGACAAACGTCGCAGATTGAACCGCATCCTCGCCGACCCGACCGTGGGCACGATCATCGTGGAGCATCGGGATCGTCTGGCCCGTATGAACGCCGGACTGGTCGAATCCGCGTTGAACGCGCAGGGACGACGACTGATCGTCGTGGACGATTCGGAGTTGGATGACGACTTGGTGCGTGACATGACCGAGGTGTTGACCTCGTTGTGCGCCCGACTGTACGGGCGGCGTGCGGCGAGGAGCAAGGTGGAGGCCGCGTTGAGGGCGGCGCGTGATGCTTGAGGCCGTCAGGGTGGCGTTGGACCCGACGCCGGCGCAGGAACGGTTGCTGTCGTCGCACGCGGGGGCGGCTCGGTTCGCGTACAACGCGGGTCTCGCCCATGTCAAGGCCGCCATCGAGGCCGGGGAGGGGCCGGAATGGTCCCTGTATGCGCTGCGCCGCTGGTGGAACGCGAACAAGGACAAGCTGGCCGTGGATGCGGACGGGAGACCGTGGTGGCGGGAGAACTCGAAGGAGGCGTACGGCAGCGGGCTCGGATCGTTGGCGGACGCCCTGTCGAACTGGTCGAAGAGCCGCAAGGGCGAGCGAAAAGGTCGCAGGGTCGGGTTCCCGAGGTTCAAGGCGAAGGACCGCGCCACGCCACGGTTCGCGTACACGACCGGCAGCTTCGGCCTCGTCAAGGACGACCCGAA
>NZ_JBKEVI010000026.1:0-31184 GCF_056357035.1 Bifidobacterium sp. LH_417 | reverse complement strand
CGCGTCCATGCGGCCGGCCTGGTTCCTATCAGCGGTCTGCGGACGCCCCCGCTCCCGGCGACAACACCCCCCGGATCATCAACGACAGGGCAGGAAAGTCATACCAGGACCGGCGACCCGGCCCCGACCATCGAGGCCTACCAAACATGGTAATGGGGTAAACAACTTCACAAGCAGCAACGGAGTTGCGGATTGAGAGATTGGAACAGATACCGCCAAGAGGAGGTGCCTGAAGTTGCGTGGTTCGATGAACTTCGATCATGTACGCCGGGTCGTTCGTCAGGTGAGGTCGGCCATGGGCTGGCGGCGCGTGACGGCGTTGGTGTTGGCCGCGGCCATGCCGCTCACCTGTTCGGCTTCCGCCGCAGGGGTGACGGGAACATCGGTCGGATCCGGGATTGTAAGCGGTTTCAGTGATGCTCCGGTCACAGTCGTCTCCGACGGCAAGGTCGTGACGGATTCCACGGTCGTCGCCGCGGCGGCATCCGCGTACGCGAACGCCGGCGGCAACGTGACGACGGTGGCGGACACCGGTTCCGCCTCCAGCGACGGCACCGCCGCTGCCGCCGATGGTGCGGACACCGGCAACGGTACGAACGGCAACGACAACACCGATGATGCCGGCGCTTCCGGCAATGCGAACGGCGCGTCCGGCGACTCCACCGGTGCGGACGGTCAAGATTCCTCCGCGCAGAACGATACGCAGAGCGGCGCGCAGAACGATGATGCGACCACGCAGAGCGAGGGGGCCCAGACTTCCGACGCGCAGCCCCAAGCCGCCACGAGCGCGCTCGGCGGCCGCGACTACGAAGGCCAGGTCACCAAGACCATCAACGGTAAGACCTACATCCTCATCGGCAGCGAGCAGCAGCTGCGCGCCATCGGCTCGGACAAGAAGGTCGTCGGCCGCATCGTCAAACTCACGCAGACGTGCGTACGCAACGGCGCATTTGATTATGCGTGGCAGGACGATACGTCCACCGAAACCGTGGAATACGCCGGCGATGCGGACCTTGCGGCCGACGGCACCCTACGTCAAAGCGGCGCCGACGACCACGACCATCCGCTGCTGGCATGCGGCCTCGCCGCCATCGGAAGCACCCGCACCAAGTACTACGCGCTCGACGACGCCGGCAACCACACCGACGTCTCCAAGGCCGTCACCGACAAGACCTACGCGAACAACGAGAACTACATCATCTTCCGCGACATCGACCTCGCCTCCGCGAACTGGACCCCGCTCATGTTCTCCGGCACCATGCTCGGCGCCGTGAGCGCGGACACCGCCACCGCCGGCACCCTGTGGAGCACCATCGGCACCGACGGCGTCAGCGTCAACGAGAACGTCGCCAAGCCGGTCATCTCCCACGTGACCGTGCGCCAGGCCGGCACGATCAACCAGAAGGAACAGTCCGGCGTCGGCTTCTTCGCCACCATCAGCAGCCCGGTGAGCATCGCGGAAGGTGGCATGAGCCTCACCAGCGCGGGCACGACCACCGTCGACAACCTGCGTCTCGAACACGTCGACGTCTCCAACACGGCGACCGAAACCGAGGAGGTCACCAGTCTGGTCGACGCGCTGTTCAAAGTGCTCAGCGGCCTTCTCGGGGCCTTGGGCGGCATCGTCGACTGGGCGACCCATCTCATCCCGGGAATCAACACGAATCTTAAGGGACTGCTCACCGATCTGCTCACCCTGCGTGCCAAAGACCCGAGCCTGTTCGCCACCGGCGCATTTGCCGGACGCGTCGTCGGGCAGGTGCGCATCAGCGACTGCGACGTGGCGGACGCGAAGGTCTCCAACACGAAGGGCATGACCGGCGGCTTCGTCGGCTATTCGACCGGCGAGACCGAATACGAGCTGCTGTCCGACGTGCTCGGCGGCGCCGTGAACGTGCTCGACAAGGTGCTCAACGCCATCCCCGGCCTCGGCCTGGGCGACCTAGTCACCTGGCTGCTCAACGGCAACATCCTCAAGGTCAGCGAGCTCATCCCCATCGGCTACAAGAACCCGGTCATCACGAACAGCACGGTGGACGGGTTCGCCAAGGGCACCGTCATCGGCAACGACGACTCCTCCTACGCGGGCGGTTTCGTCGGCGCGCAGATCGGCACCATCATCGAGGACTCCTCCCTGACCAGCGCCAACGCGTTCACCGTGAAGGCGAAGAACTACGCGGGCGGTTTCGCCGGCGTGACCCGCAACGGCGACATCGGCGGCCTCGTCAAGTCGCTGGGCATCGACCTGCTGTCCGCATTGCGCCCGCAGAGCCTCGTCCAGGGCAGCTCCATGAACGCGACCGGCGGCGTCACCGTCACCGCACAGCACTACGCCGGCGGCTTCACCGGCGCCATGGCGAACTCCTACGCCGTCAACGATACGATGACCGGCAGCGCCGACGTGACCGCCACCACCACGGGCGAAAGCAACGACACCGCAGGCTACGCCGGCGGCTTCACCGGCTACGCCTCCGTCGGCTGGGGCCTCGAACTCGGCACCGAGGACGCGACGGACACGTCCCTGGTGAAGAACCTCGTCACGCTGATCACCAACCTGACCAGCGACGCCGAAGGCGGCATGCTGCTCTCCGTCGCCGGAGTCAACCCCTCCGCCATCCTCGGCACGGACATGCGCGCCTCGATCACCGTCACATCGAAGGGCGACTACGCGGGCGGCGTCACCGGAGCCGGATCAGGCACCATGATCGCCGATTCCAGCGAAACGAACCTCAACACCCTCTCGTACTGGAAGTACGATACGACGCTCCACCCGCGCCGCGCCTACCCGGCCCAGCGCGGCACCACGATCGACGGCCTCGCCAAGGTGCACGCCGCAGGATCCTACGCGGGCGGCATCGCCGGCACCCTGCAGCCGGTCATGGTCGCCGGCCTGCTCAACAGCATCCTCGAGGTCGGTGACACAAGCCTGAAGCATGTCGACCAGTTCGCCACCTTCCTCGTCCAGAACGTCACCCTCACCGGAGACAAGAACGGTCTCGCCGTCACCGCCGGAACCAACTACGCGGGCGGCGCCATCGGCTGCGCCACAGGCGGCGACGTCACCGGCGTCGCGCTCGCCAATCTCGGCAAGGTCTCCGCCAAGGCCGAAGCCGGAGGCTTCATCGGCTTCTCCGGTCCGGGCAAGGCGGTCGGCGCCTCCAGCCTCGACGTGCTAGGCCTCATCAGACTGTCCGGACTGCTGTCCGTGGCCGAATACTCGTCCGTCGACGTGCGCACCGCCTCCGTCGCCGGCATCGACAAGGGCTTCACCGTGGCGGCCACGGGCGTGAGCGAAGGCAGCGACCCCGGCACCTATCCGGCCGGCGGCTTCTACGGCCAGGCCAACTCCACCGACACTGCCGACGCCCACGTGACCAACCTCGCATCGGTCACCGCGGACGCCTCCAAGACCGGCGGCATGGCCGGCGGCTTCGTCGGATACTCCACCGTGGGCGGTCTCGCCGAGGCGATGACCGGCGCCGGCGGCTCCGACGTCATCAGCCTCCTCAGCGTCGACAACCTGCTCGGCGCCGTGCCCTACCTCATCCCGCACTACATCTACACCGACGTGAAGTACGTCAACGGCGGCCACGTCGAAGCCGACAAGGCCGGCGGCTTCGCCGGCAGCTTCCAGAGCGGCCGCGTCAACAGCCTCACCGACAAGGAGCAGGAGGACGCCACGCTCGTCGCCCTCGTCGACAAGGCCAAGGCCGATCCGTTCGCCGTCGTCAACATCGACCATGTGACCGGTGGCGCCTACGCGGGCGGTTTCGCCGGGCAGGTCGTCTCCGGCGCGCTCGCCTCCGCCGGCGAGGGCGGTCTGAGCGTGCTCGGCAAGCTCAGTGGCGTGAGCGTCGCCAACGTGCTGTCCCTTGCACAGGCGTACGTGCCGTTCGTCGTCTACGCGGGCGTCCGCTCCGACGCGACCACCGTCATCGGCGAGGCCGACGCCTCCGCCGACTACGGTCTGCTCGTCACGGCCCGCCGCCTCGACTACGGCGACACCAACTCCGGTTCCGCCGGCGGTTTCGCCGGCTACGCCTCCGCCGCGCAGATCTCCAGCTCGTCGGTCACGCAGCTGCGTCGCACCGACGTCAAGGCGCCCGCCGACCTTGAAACCACGGACACGACGCAGATCGCGAACACCTATCTCAACGACAAGGCCAGCCAATACGCAGTGGACGGCGCACGCTACGCGGGCGGATACATCGGCAAGATCGACATCGGCTCCACCGCGGCCGTGGCCGACGGCATCAGCCTGCTCGGCGGCAGCATCAATCTGAATGACCTGCTCAGCGCGCTCGACGTCATCGTCTCCACCGTGGAACAGTCCGACGTGACCGGCGGTATCGGCGGCTATTCGGTGCGCGCCAGCGACACCTCGGACGCGGACGACCCGCTCGGCATGGCCGGCGGCTTCGTCGGCGACCTCGAAGGCGGTCACATTCAGCAGTCCGACGCGCACGAGTTCGTGTACATCATCGGCCAGATCTCGGCAGGCGGCTACGCGGGCACCATGCAGCCGGGCGCCGTGGCGAACGTGCTCAAGGACGCCAACGTGGTCGAGAAGATCGTCAACGTCGACAACCTCCTGTCCCTCGTGCAGGACTTCGTGCCCACCATCCGCAACTCGTCCACCGACGCGGCGATCTGCGGCGGCGCCGTGCGCGCCCAGGCGGTATCCGTCGAGAAGACGCGCCGCGGCATGGCCGGCGGCTACGTGGGCCACAACCGAGGCGGCCACATCTGGGGCATGGACACGCGCGACTGGTCCAGCATCCGCGGCAAGGACGTGGACAAGCCCACGCCCGAAACCGCGTACGCGGCGCGCATCCGCAGCGTGTACGGCCAGGAGATCGCAGGCGGCTTCACCGGCTTCATGGAAGCCGCGGACACCGCCGACGGCGGTTCGATCAGCCTGCTGGGCAAACTGGTTGCCCTCGATAACGTGCTGGGCGCGCTCGAACTCGTCTACCCGACCGAAGAGCACACCAAGGTCGACGGCCCGCTGCGCAACGCGAGCATCGACCAGTGGAACACGTGGGTGAACAACACCGGCAAGTACGGCGCCTATGGCAAGGAGTTCTCCGACGTGCTCAAGAACGGCACGACCGGCATCACCACGCAGGAGCAGCTCGACGCCTATCTGAAGGACTACGCGTACGGCTTCAACGTGGTCGCGGGGCGCGCCGGTTCCGAGGCCGGCTCCCACCTGCGTGACTCCGGCGTGGCCGGAGGCCACGTGGGCATCATGCGCACCGGCACCATCACCGACGGCCAGTCGTGGGACGTGAGGACCGTCTCCGCCATGCGTGCGGCCGGCGGCTACGCGGGCACCATGGAATCCGGTTCGGCCGCGCGCTTCGGCAGCGTGAGCCTGCTCGGCCTCGACGTCGACCTCGGATCGCTGGTCACCACGCCGCAGGTGTTCGTGCCCGTCATCAAATCCTCCTCCGTGACCGGCTACCGCAAGGGCATGAAGGTCGAGGCCACCGGCGTGGCCATCACGAACGGCACCGGCAACGCCGGCGGCTACGTCGGCATGGCCGTGGGCGGCCAGATTTGGGGCGACCGCGACTCCAACGGGGACGCGCTTGACGCCGAGACGAACCCGGGCGCCACCGCGGCCGGAGCGGACGTGGCCAACCTGCGCAAGGTGAGCGGCCACAACAACGTGGGCGGCTACGTCGGCATCGCCACCTCCGGCGCCACCGCCGGCGTGGACACGAACGACACCTCCGACGGCATCCTCGGCGACCTTCTTGATGGACTCGTGGGCGACCATTCCGTCACGGCAGCCAACCCCGCCGGCCTCATCAGCGTGCTGCAGGCCACGGTCACGACCATCCGCGGCGCGCACGTGAGCGCCGACAGCAGCGAATGGGGCTTCACCGTGGAAGGCGGCGCCTACCAGGACGCCGACGGCGCCACCGCCTACGCGCTCAACGCCGGCGGCTTCGCAGGCTCCCTGCAGGCCGCGATCCTCGGCGACCGCGACTCCGCCAAGGGCACCGGCACCGCCGTGGACACCGCGAACGACCCGGCCGAAGTGACCGTCACCGGTCTGCGCGGCGTGGAGGGCGGCCAGTACGCGGGCGGCTTCGTCGGCCTCGCCGACATCTCCTCCGTCGCCTCCGTGGGTGGCGGCGAAATGGGCGACAACAACGAGCAGCAGGTCACCGACCTCCTGTTCAAGCTCCTCAAGGTGGGCAACGTGGGCGTGCTCGAAGCGTTCCGCACGTTCATCTACGACGGCCGCGTCACGGGCGTCGCCGACGGCATCCAGGTCAAGGCGCGCACCGCCACCATGAAGGGCATGCTCGACTCGAAGCGCTTCACCGGTTCGGCCGGCGGCTTCGCCGGCGGCGTCATCAACGGCTCCGTGAAACAGTCCAAGGTCGAGAACCTCAACAGGGTCGAAGGCGTCAACAACGCGGGCGGTTTCGTCGGCCACCTCGGCAAGTCCGGCACCGTCTCCGCCGACAAGGCGCAGCTCGGCAGCGACCTGTTCAACCTGCTCGGCCTCACCGCAGGCGTGCTCGAGATCTGGGGTTCGCACGTGGACGGCTCCTCGGTCACCGGCATTTCGGCCGGTTACACGGTCGACGCCACGCATGGCACCGCCGACTACGGCAAGGGCTCGGAGACGGCGACCGGTCGCGAGACGGCCGGCGGCTTCGTCGGCTTGGCCGACCTCGCCCGCGTGAAGGACTGCGCGGCGGACAAGCTCAAGAAGGTGACCAGCGGCGAGATCGCCGGCGGCTTCGTGGGCGAGACCAAACGCGCCTACCTGGTCGACGTGGAGGCGAACTCCGTGCTGCTCGACGTGCTGCTCAACGTGGTCGACGCGCTCGTCAAACTCCTGTACGTGCCCGAACTGGAACGCGTCGGCGTCATCGACATCGGCGCATGGTTCCCGAACATCGGCAAGATCTTCAATCTCAAGGTGCTCGCCGACGGCGACGTGCTGTACGTGAACCTGTTCGGATTGAAGATCGGCGTCTCACTGGCGCAGCCCGATCCGGACAATCCGAGCGAATCCGACGTGGCACGGGTCACCATCGGCGACTCGGTCATCGAACTGCCGTGCAGCAAGGACGGCATCGACAAGAACGCCGCGAGGAAGAACCTCAGCATCCAGCTCATCAAGGGCAACCGCACGCGCGTCGAAGCGTCCGGCGCCACCGGCATCACCGACGGCTACGACGTGTTCGGCGGCGGCGCCACGCAGGACTCCGATGGCACGCAGGACCTCGCCACCGGCTATGCGGGCGGTTTCGCCGGACTCAACGACGAAGGCGTGCTCGCCGACGACCACATGGTGCTGGCGGACGTGGTGCGCGGCACCAGCGGACTCGTGGACCCGTTCTCCTACACGGTGCTCAAGTCGGTGTGGAGCTTCAACTCCATGAGCGACATCCTCGGCCCCGTGAAGGTGAAGAACACGGACGGCACGACCGAAACCAGGTACAACACGTACCGCGTGTACCGTGCCGCGAACACGAAGCTCACCGAAGCGACGACCAAGGCGGGCACCCACATCGCCGACCGTGCGGCCGACGCGGACGGCACCGCACTCGACGCCTACACGGTGGCACTGTTCAACCCGGTCAACACGTACGACGGCGACCACGCCAACAGCCAGGCCGCCGGCGACGACAAGACCAAGTGGATCGGCATCAAGGACGCCGTCCGCTCCGGCGACGGCGCGACCGACGAACAGCTCAAAGCGTACGCGTCGGCCGCGAAGGCGGTGCTCATGCTCGACAAGGCCGTGACGGACAACAACGGAGGACTGACGCCCGAACCGGACGACGGTCAGGACCCGTGCGGCAAGGACGGCTGCAAGACCGTGGACCTCACCCTGCAGAAGGTGTGGCGCAACGGCCAGCTGGAACGTCCCGACGCCATCACCCTCGAGGTGACCGCCACGTATACGAACGCCAAGGGCGAGCAGGTCAAGGCCGGGAAGCTCGCATGCTTCAAGGACGACTGCACCACCGAGGAGCGGGCCAACCCATTCACGGTGACGCTCACCGCCAAGGAGCACGGCTCCGCGTGGAGCGACACGTGGCGCACGAAGCTCACCGGCCTGCCGGTCGCCTTCGTCGACAAGGGTTCCGGCCCGAACGGCGAGGACGTGACGCGCTACTACACGTACACCGTCAAGGAGCTCAACATGACCTACGCGTCCAGTGACACGGACGGCAAGGCCGAGACGAAGACCCCGGCCGAGGCCGGCTACTCGGTGTCCGTTAAGTACGGCACGGACAAGGACGGCAAGTACGTGGCCACCGTCACGAACTTCTCGCCCCTGCCCGAAACCGGCGGCAACGGCACGCTTCTGTTCGTCATGCTCGGCGTGCTCATGCTCGCCCTCGGCACCGCATGGTACCTGCGCGCCAACCGCTTGGAACCGGTCACGGCCGGGGGAGCGGGGACCGCGTTGCCGGTCGGCCGCAAGCGCGGTCGGCACACCCGATAACCAGACTTCCCGCCGTCGCATGGCGGCGGGGCAACCAATGTAACCAACTCGAACCGGACCCGACCGGGCCGGTACAGGAAAGAGAAAGGAACAGTGATGAAGTCACTGATCAGGAAAGTAGCGGCGGGCGTCCTCGCCGCCGCCACGATGCTCGGCATCGCCGGCCTCGGCGCCACCACCGCCTCCGCCCAGGAGAACAACGGCAGCATCAAGGTGAGCAGCACCAACGCCGAGTTCGCCGGCAAGGAAGTCAAGATCTACCAGATGTTCTCCTACGATGCCGACGCGGTGAACGCCGGCACCGCGGACAACGGCGGCTACACGCTGAACAACGAGTGGAACCAGTTCTTCCTCAACAACAAGACCGAGTTCAATCTTGGTGAAGACACCACCGCCGACAACGTCGCCCAGCGTGCGTACAACTACGTCGCCGGTCTGAAGGATGAGAAGACCCAGACCGTCCCGTTCGCCAAGCAGGCCTCTGACTGGGCGAAGACGCAGACCACTTTGACCTCCAAGACCGCGACGGCCGCCGCCGCGGGAGACAAGTACACTGCCGAGTTCACCGGTCTGGCCTACGGTTCCTACCTCGTCAGCCCGGCCGCCGGCTCCACCGATACCAAGGATAAGCGCGGCACCGACGCGATGCTGTTCAACGTGCTGAACGGCACTCCGGTCGAGAAGGACCTCAAGAGCACCTACCCGACCATCGAGAAGACCGTCAACGACAAGAAGCACAACAGCGTCGAGATCGGCGATACCGTGAACTTCAAGCTCGCCTCCACCGTGCCGGACATGACCGAGTACACCAAGGGCTACACCTTCAAGTTCACCGATACCCTGTCCAAGGGCCTTTCGCTGAACGGTGCCGCCGAGGACGGCACGTTCACTCCGACCGTCAAGATTGATGAAACCACGCTGACCAAGGGCACGGACTACACCGCCACGTTCACCAAGAACACGACCACCGGCACGACCGCGCTTGAGATCAACATGACCGAGTTCAAGGCCAAGCACCAGGACGACGCCGGCAAGGCCATCACCGTCGAATACTCCGCCACGCTGAACGCGGACGCCCAGGTCGGTTCCACCGGCAACCAGAACGACGCGAAGATCGAATACAGCAACGATCCGAACGGCACCGGCACCGGCACCACCAAGGAAGACCACACCTACACTTACACCTTCAACTTCGACATCGAGAAGGTCAACGCGGCCAACCACGGGGAGAAGCTGGAGGGCGCCCAGTTCGAGCTGCAGAACGCTGAAGGCACCAAGATCAAGCTCGAGAAGGTCTCCGACGGTGTATTCCGCCCGGCCAAGAACGACACTTCCGATGAGACCGCCGCCACCGGCAGCGACGGCAAGCTGCAGTTCACCGGCCTCAAGGAAGGCACCTACAAGGTGAAGGAGACCAAGGCCCCGAACGGCTTCAACCTGCTCAAGGACCCGATCACGGTCAAGATCGAGGCCTCCTACGATGAGAACACCGGCATTCTGACCTCCTGGTCTGTGACCAACGGTTCCACCACCGCCGACGGCAAGACCCCGGTCATCACCGTCGAGAACAACAAGGGCGTCACCCTCCCTGAGACCGGCGGCATGGGCACGGTGCTGTTCACCGTGTTCGGCGTGCTCATCGTGGCCCTGGGCGCCGGCTGGTACGTGAAGTCCAACCGCAAGTCCCGCCACGCGGCCTGAGCCCGCGTCACACCGGTCCTCTCTGACGTTCCTCAAACAGGAGAGCCGAGAGGACCGGTCGTGAGGCGGTAGGGGAGAGGCCCGCCGTGGCCGGACGCGCAAAACGTTCCGGCCGGCGCTCTCCCCGCGCCATCGCCCCACGATCCCGCCTTCCCCCGGAAGGGAAGGCCCATGAAGGAGCCCTATGGTTAAGAAGCTGCGCGGTCTCGCGCCGTTGCTGGTCATCGTGATCGGACTGCTCGTCCTGTTCTACCCGACGATCAGCAACTTCCTCGTCATGAAGAACGCCTCGCGCGTCGTCAGCAACTACGACGCGGCCGTCGAAGCGCTCTCCGACGAGGAGTACCGCAGCATGATCGACGCCGCGCACGCCTACAACACCAGACTCGCCGAGGAAAGCTCCGGCACCACCAGCGCCCTCACCGGCGCGGTCGACACCGAAGCCACCGACGCCGAGTACATGAAGCTCCTCAACCTCGCCGGCGACGGCATGATGGGCTACATCACCGTGCCGCGCCTCAAGGAGACCATGCCGATCTACCACGGCACCGCCGAAAAGGTGCTGCAGGTCGGCATCGGCCACCTCGAACGCACGTCGCTGCCCGTCGGCGGCGCAAGCACGCACGCGGCCCTCTCCGGCCACCGCGGACTGCCCACCGCCAAACTCTTCACCGACTTGAACCTGATGAAAAAAGGCGACCGCTTCTACATCAGGATCCTCAAAGACACCTACGCCTACCAGGTCGACCGCATCACCACGGTGCTGCCGACCAACACCAAGGAGCTCGCCATCGACCCGGGCAAGGACCAGGTCACGCTCATCACGTGCACGCCGTACGCCGTCAACACGCACCGCCTGCTCGTACGAGCCCACCGCATCCCCTACACGCCCGCCATGGACGACGACTCCAAACCCACCTTCCACGTCGACATCCCCCTGCAGTACCTGCTGCCCAGCCTGGGCCTGATCGCACTGCTCGTCGGATGGCGCGTGGCCCAACACCGACGCCGTCGCAACACGGCCACGACGCCGGCCGCCAACCCCACACATGACACCCCTCGCACGAGCACAAGGAAAGGACCGGCCAGACATGGCAGACATGCATAAACACGCTCACCGCAGAGCGATCGGCATGCCACGCGCGTTGACGAGGCCGCTCCTCGTCGCATGCCTCGCCTTCGTCATGGCGCTCGCCGGCATCATCACGCTCGCCGCGCCCGTGCCAGCCGCTCGTGCGGCAGGCGCCGCGATCGGCTCGCTCACCGTCGACGCGCAATGGAACCGCGGGCAGGACGACACCGTGCCGCTCGCCGGCGACACCTACGCCATCGTGCGCGTCGCCTCCGCCGACCTTTCCGGCAACGGCACCATCACCGCGTTCCACACGCTCGACGCGTTCTCCCGCTTCGATGCCGACTGGGACAAGCTCACCTCCTCCCAGCTCAACGAGGTCGCCAAACGCATGGACTCCTACGCGGACGCCCATCACCTTTATGCCGCGACCGGCGTGACCGACGCGAACGGGCGTGTCACGTTCGCGCATCTCGACGTCGGCATCTACCTCGTCGCGCGCACGCACGTCACCGCCGCGAACACCAAGTACACGTGCGATCCGTTCCTCGTCTCCGTCCCAGACGGCAACGACCTCGATGCCGGCGCTCCCGCGTTGAACGTCACCGTCGAACCTAAATTCGCCGACAACGGCACCGTCACTCCTCCCGGAGACGACACCCCCGGCAATCCCGGACGCACCGCCACGACCGGCGCGAACATCGCCATGATCGGCATGCTCACCATCGCCGTCGGCGTCGCGGGCTGCGCCATCGCCACCATCCGCCGGCGCGGTCGGGCGCAAGCGTCGGCGGATGGTGACTGACCGGCTACTTGTGCAGGAACAGGCCGCCGTCGCCCCACGCCCACTCGCCCTGGCCCGCGCCGATCTGGAAGTGCAGCTTCGCGATGCCCAGATCGTTGAGCGCCCAATGCTCGTCGCCCGCCGCGGGGTCGATGTGCGCGGCCGCCGTGTCGTTAGTCGCGTTGTAGGTGAATGTGACCGGCTGGCGGTTCATCGCGCTCGGCGCCTTCATCGCCGCCTCGACGCCCGCCTTGAACCATGCCGGTGCCGCCTCGCGCTCCTCGGCGGACATGCCGGCCGTGAACTCGTCGAACGACTTCGTGGGGCGATGCGTGCGCTGGAACTCGGCCAGCTCCTCATACGATTTCGCCATGCGCTCCACGTGATGCTCCGGATGTCCGATCACCACGCCTAGGTACAGTTCCTCGCCGTTGCGGATGTGGCAGTGCCTCGCAGCCTCCGTCCGGTCCCAGCTGCCGGCCACCCACAGGGTGCCCAAGCCCCGCAGCGTGGCGGCGAGCACGGCGCGCTCCGCATAGAAGCCCGCACGCTCCTTGGCTTCGTCGTCGTCCTTCGGGCCGACGACGGCCAGATAGTTCGCCGCGTTCGTCAAATGCCCGGACGCGTTCGCCTCCGCGAACACCTGGGGACGGTCGCGCACCAATTGCAGATGCACATCGCCCAGCAGGTTGAGCGGGGCGAGGGCCATGTCGAGCTGACGGGCGGTGTCGTCGTCGATCGGCTCGTCGTCGTAGGAACGGATGGCGGTGCGGATGTTCACCGCATCAATCAATTGCGTATGTTCAGCCATGGCTCCCATTATGGCACCGGTGAACGGCGACGTCCTCGCACGCCGATGACAAGCGGTTTCGGGTGGGACGGGGAGCGGGACGGGGCAATGAAACGGCGACGGGGCTTTTCATGGACCGTAATCGGTCGAAACGCGTCGATGGTGACTAGAATGACGTCTGTTGGGTAATTGCCGCGCCTGCGAGACACGGCGGCGCGTGCCTATCTCGAAGGAGAAGAAATGAAGAAGTGCAATCAATGCGGTACCGAAAACCCTGAGGGGGCGCGCTTCTGCCGCGGATGCGGCAAGCCGATGACCGACGCCGCCCCGGCGGTCCCGGCAGCGCAGGTTCCCGCCGCTCCGGCTCCGGCCCCGGTTCCTGCTCCCGCGCCGGCGGCTCCGGCCCCGGCGGCACCGCAGTACGCGGCTCCGGCACCGCAGCCGGTCCCCGCCCCCGTCGCCCCGCAGCAGTCGCATCTCACCTACCAGCAGCCCGCTCCCGCCGCCCCGGGGGCCCCGGCGGCCCCGGCCGCTCAGGGTGATGCCGGCAAGGCGTTCTTCGGATGGCTGCTTGAATCGTTCAAGACCCCGTCGCGCAAGTTCGCCAACGTACAGGTCTGGTGGCCGATCATCCCGCTCGTGTTCAACGGCCTGCTCATGGCCCTCACCGTCTACATGTGGCAGAGCAAGGCGCTCAGCGCCGCCACCAGCGTCGGCAACGGCATCCTCGGCGAGTTGGGCTCTCTCACCGGCACCTCCACGCCGCAGGTCAGCGCCAGCGTGCCGATCGGCGAACTCATCAAGGGCTGGATTTCCTATTCCGCGCTCATCTACCTCGTGGTGCTCATCTGTCTGCTCGGCCGCAAGCTCATGGGCGACCCGATCTCGTTCGCCGCGCTGCACGCCGAACTCGCGCAGAAGTTCATGCCGATGGTGGCCCTCTACTTGGTGGCGTTCCTGTTCGCGCTCATCGGCTCCGGCATGATCGTGCTCTCCGTGCTCCTGTTCATCATGGGCATCCTGTACATCCTCGCCGCGCCGGGCGCAATCATCGCCCAGGGCACCCCCACCCGCAAGCTCGACAAGACCTGGCTGTGGATCTTCGGCGTGCTCATCGGCGGCCTGATCCTGCTCGTGTTCTTCCTCATCGTCGGCATCTCCGGCGCGGCCTCCGCCGTGTCGTCGTTCAAGTCGATGTTCTGATTCGAGTCCCGTCGCCGCGCCATCCAACCGCGTGCAAACGTGTGTACGACATGTGGGCGCAAAACCGCGGTTTGGGGTGCGGCGGCGTTACGATACAGGTGTTGGTAGGGAACCAATTCCACGCATACGTAAGGAGAGATCGACGATGATTGAAACCGCACAGGCCTTCGGTATTGACATCGGCGGCTCCGGCATCAAGGCCGCGCCCGTCAATCTGGAGAAGGGTGAATTCGCCGAACCCCGTTTGAAGATCCTCACCCCCGAGGTGTCCACTCCGGACGCGGTCGCCAAGATCGTGCGCCAGCAGCTCGACCACTTCGAAGTGCCCGAATCCGCGCCCGTCGGCATCGCGTTCCCGGCCCCCATCAAGCCCGGCAAGCCGCTCGACTTCATGGCAAACCTCGACCAGTCGTGGGTCGGCGTCGACGTGACCGCCGTGTTCTCCGAAGCGGCCGGCCGCCCCGTCACCGTCGTCAACGACGCGGACGCCGCGGGCCTCGCCGAACAACAGTTCGGCGCCGCTAAGGGCAAGGAGGGCCTCGTCATCGCCACGACGCTCGGCACCGGCATCGGCACCGCGCTCATCATCGACGGCGTGCTCGTGCCGAACACCGAACTCGGCCACCTCATCCTCTCCGACAAGCACCCGGACGCCGAGAAGTACGCGGCCAGCTCCGTGCGTGAGAACGAGGAGCTCGGCTACAAGAAGTGGGCGAAGCGCCTCACCAAGTACTACGGTCTGCTGGAGAAGTACTTCAATCCGGATCTGTTCGTCGTCGGCGGCGGCGTGAGCCGCAAGGCGGACAAGTTCCTCCCGTTCATCGACGTGAAGACCCCGATCGTGCCCGCTGCGCTGCGCAACGAGGCCGGCATCGTCGGCGCCGCCTACTACGCGAGCACCAAGCAGCACTGATTCTCCCTGCTTGTCGACGCTGGGCCGTCCGGATTCCCTCCGGACGGCCCTTTTCGTCGCACGCGCTACAGTGGAGGCATGACCGTTCGATTCTCCTCCCGCGTGGACATCTCCGCGCCCAATCCGATCGCCGCCGCCGAAGCCGAGGCGCGCGCGCAGGGCGTGACGCTCGGCAAGCTCAACGACTCCAATCCGACCCGGCATGGACTCGCCCCGGCCGAAGTGCCCGGCGTGTACACGGCCGAGCCGCGTGGGCCGCGTGCGGCTCGTGAGGCGTTGGCGCGGTTTCTTTCCGCGCAGTCCGTACAGTCTGCGCAGTCTGCGGAGAACGACACGGAGAGCGATGCCGTGGTCGATGCCGCAAGCGCCCCGACCGTCGATCCGGATGCGCTGTACCTGCTGAGCTCCACGTCGCAGGCGTATTCGTGGCTCATCAAACTGCTGTGCGACGCTGGCGACGCAGTGCTCGCCCCGAAGCCCGGCTACCCGCTCATCGAATCGATCGCACGCCTCGAATGCGTCGACACGATCGAGTACCAGCTCCAGTTCGACGGCTCCTGGTACATCGACACCGCCGCCATCGAGGATCTGCTCTACTCGCCGGAAGGCGACCGCATCCGCGCGCTCGTCCTCATCAACCCGAACAATCCGACCGGCTCCTACGTGAAGCCCGAGGAGCGCGCCACGCTCGTGCGCCTGTGCCGGGAACGAGGCATCGCCATCATCGCCGACGAGGTGTTCTACGACTACGCGTTGGAGCCGTTCGACGGCAACGCGCGTCTCGCGGGGGAGACCGGCGCGCTCACGTTCGCGCTCGACGGATTCTCCAAAATGCTCGCCGCGCCGCACGCCAAGGTCGGCTGGATCCGCGTCTCCGGCCCCGAACGCGACGTGCGCGAAGCGCAACGCCGCCTCGACGTCATCGCCGACGACTATCTGCCGATGAGCGATATCATCGCGGCGAAACTGCCTGAACTGCTGTCGGTCGCGCCGCGCCAGACGGCGCGTGTGCGCGACCGTGTACGCGCGAACCTCGCCACCCTGCACGCGCTGCTCGCACGCGACGAGCACGGGCTCGTCGACGTGCTGCGCGCGGAAGGCGGCTGGAACGTGCTGCTGCGCGTGCCGTCGGTCATCGACGAGAACGAGCTCGTGCTCGGACTCATCGCCACACGGAAGCTCACCGGACAGCCCGGCTACTTCTTCGACATGACGACGAACGGGTATCTTGCGATTTCGCTGCTGCCCGAGGCGGACGAGTTTCGTGCGAACGTGACGGCCGTGCTCGACACCGTCGCCGCGCTGCTCGACTGACGCGTCGGTCGAGCAGCGCGGCGACGGTGTCGATGCCGTGACGTGCGTCAGACGCGTCACACGGCCGTTTTCGCGGCTTCGTAGCGTTTGCGGATGAGTTCCATGTAGAAGGCGACCGCGTCGGCGGGCGTGCCGTCGAAGACCACGTGCTGCGCGTCGAGCACGAGCGTGCGGTCGATCGCGTATTCGGGACGGACGATCATGTCCGTGTCATGCGTGGCGACGATCACCTGCTTGTCGTAGGTGAACAGCGCTTCGGCGACGTGACGCGTCCCGACCTCGTCCAGTCCCTTCGACGGCTCGTCCGCGACGATGGCCGCGGGGTCGAACGCGAGCGCGGCGGCGATGGCGAGCAGATGGCGCTTCTCCGAATCGAGTTCGGCGGCCTTCGCCTTGCGCAGACGCTGCAGTCCGAAATGCGCGAACAGGTTGCCGATGCGCGCCGCACGCTCCGCATCCGCGATCCGGTGCTTCTTCAGGGAGTCGTCCACCGCCTGCGTGATGTTCTCCGCACGGTAGAACACGTTCGGAATCTCCTCACGGCGCACCTTGCCCACCCATTCGTCGACGGTCTTCAGGTCGCGCTTGGACGAGGTGTCGAGTGTGACGGTGGTTGGGGCGGTGCCGGTGGTCGTATCGGCGGCGCTGGCCGTATCGGTGCCGGCGAGCGTGACCGCGCCGGAGGACGGTTGGAGCGAGCCGTCGAGCAGACTGAGCAACGTGGATTTGCCGGAGCCGTTGAGACCGATGATCGCGACGCGCTTCTCGGCAATCGTCAGATCCGTGGGGGCGAGGCCCGTATGGCCGTCATCGTAGACGTGGCCGGCTTGGGAAAGCGTGAACGTGAGCGACGCCGGCTTCGCGGCCGTCTTGCGGGAAAAGAAAAAGCCCATGCCGCCTACTGTAGTAAGTGGCATGGGCCGAGCCGTGAAGCGGACGCCCCGGTGGGCCGAGCCGTGAAGCGGACGCCCCGGTGGGCCGAGCCGTGAAGCGGACGCCCCGGTGGGGCGTCTGTAGGCGAGGCCGAGCGGCGACAGCCGCGAGGTGATGATTCCCCTTGCTGGAATCTCTCCCCCCAGTCGGCTGCGCCGACAGCCCCCTCGTCAAAGGGGCCGGTATGGGGTCAGGCGAAGTAGAACCCCTTGAAATCGTAGTGGTAGACGCGGTAGATGTAGCCGGTGGACAGCGCCATCTTGTACTGCGCCTGCAGGTTGCCGTCGTCGTCGTACACGCCGAACACGCCCTGCATGCCCGTGTCCACCAGGTTGATGGAGTCGGTGATCTCCTGCGAGGAGCTCACGTACGGGGAGTACGGCACGTCGAAGGACTGCACTTCGGTGTACGTGCCGGCCTTCTCGTCCACCAGATACTTGCGGAACTGGGAGCGGGAGTTCTCGTCCTTCGAGCTTTGCGCGGTGGAGATGCCCTTGATCGTCGTCCAGTCGAAGTCGGGGCGGGTCATCGCGTAGCCGAAGTTGTTGTCGAACATGTAGATGTAGTACTGGCCGTCGGGCAGCGAGGGGTCCGCCTCGTAGGTGATCGAGTGCTGGCCGCCGGTGTCGCCGAAGTCGCCCACCTTGGTGAGGAACGACTTCTTGTACGAGGTGCCGTCCCACACGGTCGGCTCGCCGATCATCCAGTCGAGTTTCGGCGTGCCTTCCACGTCGTCCACCTTGATGATGGTGGAGGTCTCGCGCGCGGAGAACAGCGCGGAGCCGTCGGGCAGCAGTTGGATCGTGTTGAAGTGAATCCAGTCCCAACGGTTCGTGGCGGTCGGGTCGGATTCGTCGATGCCGGAATGGTCGGTGGACGCCTTGTAGTCGGGGAACATGTCGCCGAAGTCGATGAGCTGCGTCACGTCGCCGGTGGTGGTGTCCACCTTGATGACCTGATCCTGCACCGCATGGTCGGAGCGGGTCAGATCGGTGGCGAGCGACACGATGTTCCCGTCGGAGTCGAGCGCGTAGTCATGGTGGAGGATGAACCGGTCGCCCAGGTTGATGATCTTCTCCAGCTTGCCCAGACGGTTCATGCCGACGAAGTGCTTCGTGGAGGCGGAGAACCACATGAGGCCGTTCTCGTCGAACAGGAGACGGTGCGAACGGTAGTAGAGCACCGGCACTTCGCCGCGCAGCACGCCGTTCACGTCGTAGTAGTACATGAAGTCCTGGTCGTTGAAGTCGTTGCCGAGGATCGCGTACAGGCCGTCGCCGAGCGCCTGCACGGCCGCGTCGGTCGGCTCGACCGGCTGTTCGAGGCGCACCTCCTCTTCGCCGAGGATCTTCGCGCCCTTGTGGGTGATCTGCTTGGTGGCGACGGTCGCGCCGGAAGAGTCCTTCAACGTGAACGTGATCGTGTTCTTCACACCCGGCACGAGGCCGAGTACGAGGAACTCGTGCTTGGTGGCGTAGTCGGCACCCTGCTCGGCGGTGGCGGAGAAGTCGGGGTAGCCGTCCGCGCTCACCGTGTAGGAGACGCTGGACGCCTTGTCGGTGGTGAAGTAGACGTACAGGGATGTGGTGTTTGTGCCATACGGGTTCTCGGCGATGAACGGGTCGTCGAGCGTGGCCGCCGACTTGTCGCGGTCCGCGGCGAGCTTCTCGTCCGCCATCTTCTGGTAGTCGGCGGTGTAGATGTTCTCGATGCGCGCGTTGAGCCGTTCGACGCGGTGCTCCTTGATCGCGGCGCTGACGTTGTCCTGCGTGAGCAGGCACAGGCCGCAGGCGACGGCGAGAGTGATGACGGCCGCCACGATCTTTAATACGGTGTTCTTGCTGGCTGTTCGCTTCATTGTGATGGGCTTCCGGCTTTCGTGAAGATTCTGGTCACATTTCCAATACTGACCAATACAGTATTATGCCGTAGCCCTTGGAATTCTAAGGATTTCGCTGGATTTTTCCTGAAAACGCCCTGTTCCCCCACGCTCACATGGCGAACCAGGACGCCACATCGTGGAACAGTCCGGGGTTGAGCGACAACATCTCGTCCGAACGCCCGATCGTGAACAGGCACAGCAGATTGAGCAGCAGCGTGGCGTACAGCACGACGGGAACGACCAGACGCGTCAGGCGGACGCGCGCCGGAAGCCGTCCCGCGGCCCGTCCTCCCGCGTCGACGTCCGTCACGTTTCCCGTGTTGCTTTCGTTTCCCGCGTTCGTCACATGCAGAAGCGCCGGCAGCGACGCGATCGCGAACAGCCATCCGAAATCGCCCATGTACCGCCATCCGATGCCCGCGCTCGACGCGTCGAACACGACGATGACGAACGCCAATGCCAGAGCGGACCATAGGAACGCCGTCAGACCGGATGCGGCGAACCGGCGACGTACCACGGGCAGGGCGAACGCGGCCACCAACAACGGGCATAGGACGAACAGGCCGCCGACCACCGGCTCCGCATACGCCCATTCGGCGAGCGGCGTGGGGGAGACCGCGACGAACGGGAACTCGCGGACCAGACGCAACGGCAGCAGGAGATAGTAGCCGACCATCGGCAGGATGTCCCCGGCTGGCTGACGGAACGTCGTCATATCCGTCACCGTGAACTGATAGTCGTTGCCGAACTCCAGAAACGAGCCGAACCGTGCCCGGTTGTATGCGGCGAGCGGCACGAGCGGCACCAGCGCCGCCGCCACCACGACTGCCGGCGCGCGCAACGCCTGCGTCACTTTCACTCGTCCGGCGCGCAGGTTCCCGACCATCGCGCGGATCTGGGGCCAGAACAGCGGAATGCCGAGCAACGCCGCCAGACAGAACGTCGGACGGCACCCGAAGTTCACCGCGATGCATGCCGCGCCGAGTCCGAGCCGCGGCAGCGACAGTTCCGGTGCTCCCTCGACCCGCCACCGGTCCGCGGGATTCAACGGACGCTTCGACGTCTGCGCGCCCAGCCACAGCCATAATCCCGCGGCCGTGAACATGAGCGACGCGGCGAACGGCACCGAATAGAAATTCGTGCGATACGCCAGATACGGGAAGTCCGCGGCCACCGGCACGAACGCCAGCATGAGCGACGTGGCCGCCAAGGACGTGCCCGGCGCGAGACGGCGGATCAGACGGATGACGAGCAGCCAGACGAACACGAGGGCCACGAACATGAGCAGGTGGACGGCGGTCGCGCTCGACATCATGCGGCCCGTCAGCGCACGATACGGGGCGAACAGCAGGATCGCCGGCACCACGCCGAAATACGAATACCAGTGGCCGTCGTAATACGCGTAATCCCAGTACAGCGGGCTCACACCCTCGGCGAGCAGACGCCCGCGCGTCGTCACGTCATACGGATCCGACGCGGCGGCGAGCGCGTCCGGCACGGGCAGGTCAAGCCAGACGCGGCCGTTGAGCAGCGCGTCCGCGAGATGGCCGTACGGGTCGATGTCGTACGTGTACCCGCCGGGCTCGTGGAACGACAGCGGCGTCGCATAGCGTATCTGCCATGCGACGTTCGCGATGGTCGCCGCGGCGAACGGCGCGACCATCGCGGCGAACGCGAGACGCTGCCTTCGGCTCGACGTGTCGAGAGGGATTCGCCACAGGCGCGATCCCGGCCGCCATGCCACGGCCAGCAGCAGCGCGGCCGCCATCAGCGCCACTCGTGCGGGGTCGAACGAGAACGGCACGCGCACGTTCGCGCGGACCGCTTCGATCGGGACGATCGATCCCTTCGCCTCCTCCACCCACACGCGCATCACGCCGCTGCCGTGTGCGCGGATGAACAGGGAGCGTGTGGAGGAAGGTGACAGCGTCTGCGTGGATTGGAACGTCGTGGCGCCGTTCGTGCCGTCTGTGCCGTCTGCGCCGTCTGTTCCGTTCGTGCCGTCCGTCCCGTTGATCCCGTCATGGAACGTGACGCGCAGGTGGATGACGTTCAGTGACTCCTGCTTCGGCTCGAGCGTATCGACGCGCGCGAAATCCGACGTGCCGTCCGCCTTCGTCTCCAACCACGCCTCCGTCGGATCGGTGACGCGCATTGCGCCCGTGTCCGTGTGTTCCAGTCCGGAGCCCATCGTGTTCTGCGCGGAGACGGAATCGGTGCTCGCGCCGAGCGTGCGCCAGAACGGCAGATTGAACCCCACGCATTCGATGCAGAGGATGACGAGCGCGGCGACGAGCCCGACGATGGCGGCGCGGCGGCGCGAGGCCCTGGCGAACGGATGGGGAAGATGAATCACCCGACCATTCTATAGGCAGTTATTCTCAGGGCTTCATACCGGTGGACCATGTCGGGTTGCGTTGGAACAATGTGAGGCATGTCAGTACGCAAGTCACACCACCAAGGAAGCCCGTTCGACCCGCTGAAGGGCGCGATGGGACAGGTACGGCGGCTTGCGCGGCGTCTGACGCGTTCAGGCAAGGGCGCGCTCGAATCGGTCGACCCGTTCGGCGCGACCATCGACAAGGCGTCGCAGGAGGCGGTCGCGGCCGGTCTGCTGCGCGAATCGTCCGGGGACCGCGTCGAGATGGACGTGGCGCAGGAGCTCGCCAGCCATTCGCGTCGTCTCGGTCCGCTCGTCAAACGACGCATGCTCGACTTCGACGACGTGCCCGGCAGGCTCACGCTCGGATGGGCGCAACTGCCGTCCCGAGGCGGTGCCGTCGGGAACGCGCCGACCTCCGGCACGGGATTCGCGCTCGGCGTGTTCGCCGACCGCGACCATTTTTCGCAGATCGCCTACGCGGACGGCAAGGGCCGCGTATACGTGGGCACCGAGATCGGCATGGACGTGCAGAGCATGGACCCCCGTTTCATGTTCACCCGCGAGCCGCGCCGCGACCGCGTCGGCGGCGGCATCATCGGCCGTGACGACACCGGCCGCATGACCTGGCTCGCCTCATGGCGGCGCGACGGCGAGACCGGACTCTACACGCTCGAACAGATGCGGTACCCGCTGCGCCGCGACATGCGCGAAGGCCTCGAATTCCGCGACGCCATCGCCATCGGATTCTTCGCCGCCTACATGCTGCCGCAGATGCGCGGCGCGCTCGTCGGATTCGGAGCCGGCAACATCTTCCGTCGTCTCAACCGCGAGGCGCCGATGGGCGCGATCCGCCGATCCGTGCGCGACATGCTCGCCGTGCGCGCCCACGGCATGCGCGTCTCCGGACTCGAAGACCATTTCGCCGAACTCATGCACGAGGCCGGCGCGCTCGACGAGGCGCCCGGCCTGGAGGCCGTGCACGGCGCCGAACCACTGCACCTGTTCACATCCAGCTACTCCGGCTCCTACTTCTTCACCTGGGATTCGTCCCTGTCGCTCGCGCCGGCGCTGCGCGCGCTCGCCATCGAAGGCAATCTCAACCGGTTCGCCTCGGTGAGCGCGTGGCTGGAACGCAACGCGCGACTCGGCCTGGAACCCACCGAGGAGACGGTGACGCGCGCCCAGGCCGCCACCATCGATCTGAAGCTGCTCGACGATCCGGCATTGCTCGCGCTCGGCACGGGCGACGATTCGGACGGCCCGGGCGATGGCGGCGATGGCGGCGATGCCGGCGATACCGCGGCCGGTGCGCGCAACGCCGTCGACGGGGCCGCCATGGGGCATGACGCGCGGATGGACCGCGAGGCCGACCATAATGCGATGACCTCGCTCGTGCGCGAGGCGCACCGCATCGCCCGGCATATCGGCGAACATGCGGGCGAACACGGCGACACCGGTTCGGAATGGGTGTATCGGCAGAGCATGGCGCTGCTCGTGCGTCGCCTGCGCCTGCCCTACCGTTTCGACGTGGAGATCCGCTCGAACCTCGACGCCGGCCGCGTGGCCGTGGGCTTCACCACGGCGGGCGTGTCGATGATGCCCGCCACCCGCTATGACGCGTCGGAGCACCGATGGGTGTCGTTGAGCGAAAGCGAACGCGCCGAGATGAGCGCCGCCTACAATCTGCGCGTCGGCCTGATCATGGCGGCGATGAGCTTCGCGGCGAGCGACAAGGTGCGCGAAGTGTCGCTGCACGTCGACTCGCTCGGCTTGGAGGAGGCCATCTCCGAACAGGATTCCGCCATCGAGGAGATGATGAGCGAGGCGTTGAGCGCGTTCGAGCGCATGCACACCGGCGGCATGGGCGCGGTGCGCGGCAAGGCGGAGCCGAAGGACGGCGACTTCCACGGCGATCCCACGCACACGCCCGTGCACCCGGTCGCCGACGCGGCGCAGACCGGCGCGGACGGCCCGGTGCCGCCCGACGCCGCGGGGGAGGAGACGGACGGCGACGACAGTTTCGAACGTCGCTTCGAGGATCTCATGCAGGGAGTCGACATCGACGAGACCGCGTTCGCGATGCCCGGCGACGGGCCGGACGACGGTGATGCCGGTATCGACGTCGACGGTATCGACGGCGGCGATGGTGCCGGCGACGGCGACGACGGCGATCCGATGAGCGTGCTCAAACGCAATCCGACCGTGCGCAACCTCGCCACCGTCACGTTCACGCGGGACGCGTTCCTCGCCCGCATCGGCGAGGACGCGCTCGATCATCCGATGGACACGTACCGCATGTTCGACGCGGTGATGGACGTGGACGGCGACGGCGGCCTCAAACCCGTCGACGCCGGCTTCGACCTGCGCGACCAGCGGTTCGCGCCAGCAGGCTCGCAGGAGCAACCCGAATCCTCCGACCACGAGTTCACCCCGGCCGCGGCGCGCGTGCTCGGCACGTCGGACGCGGTCGGACTGTCCATCCAACGCGTCGACCTCATGCAGCGCGCCGAATCCGACTTCCATCGTCTCGCATCCGACGAGACGATGCCCTCCGTCGCGAAGGCGAGGGAGGCGATGCGCATCATCGACATGATCGGCGACCCGGAACTCGCCGAACAGGCGCCGAACATCACCAGCGCGCTCATCGACGGGCGGGACACGCCCCCGGTCACGATCGCCATGGCCGACGAACTCGACAAGGAACGGCTCAAAGCCCGCGACCTTCTGTTCGGCGGACAGGTCGACCAGGCGTTCGAAGCGGCCGAAACGGCGATCGGACGGCTCGACGCGCTCTACGCGAAGGGCGACGGCGTGCCCCGCTACTTCAACTCGTATGCGGAACGTGTGATCTACAACCGTCTGTTCGCCACGCCGGGGGAGCGCACCGTGCTCATCCCCGACAACCTGTTCTACGCGCACATGGAACTCGCCGACGTGCTCGCCCAGATCAAGGGGGCGGAGGCATCGCTCAAGCACCTCAACGCGATGGTCGCCTACGCGCCCGCCTATCCGCTCACACATCTCAAGCTCGCCGTGCAACTGGCACGCAGCGAAGACTGGGATTCGGCGCGCGCCGCCTGCCTCAACGCGCTCAACGTCGCCCTCGACCGCGACGACGCCGCATTCGCCTACTATCGTCTCGCCTACGCGGAATGGATGCAGGACCGGTTCGACACGGCTGTGGCCGCCTACCTGATGAGCGACCACATCGCGCCCGGGCAGATCGGCTCATTGGAAAGCGAGTTGCAGGAGCTCGTCGCCCGCGCCGACTCGCAATGCATCCGCGTGCCGGAAAACGTGGACGAGGCCGCGCACGTGCTCGCCGGGAACGATCTTCCCGTCTGGCCGCACACCGAAGTGGCCGGCATCGTGCGTGACGCGGCGCGCATCACCGTGGACGAAGGCATGTTCGTGCCCGCGCGCACGCTGTCCGTGGCCGCCGCACGCATGAACGACGACGAGAACAACGGCATCGACGTGGTGCAGGCCCAGTTCATCCGCTCGCTCAACGGGTGAACCGGCGGATGAGGGACGGCTGAAGAACGGTCGGGAGGGGCGGAACCTACGCCGCCATCAGACGTTCCGCCAGTGCCGTGAACTCGGCGCCCACGCCGTCCGTGCGCAACGCGCCGTCCGCGTCCAGCACGGCCGGACGGCCCGCCTCGCCGGTCTCACGCAGCTCCGGCTCGAGCGGCAGTTGCGCCATCAGCGGCACATCGTAGCCGAGCGCCTCCGTCAGCTGCTCGCTCACGCGCTCGCCGCCGCCGCGGCCGAAGATCTCCAGCTTCTCGCCCTTATGCTCGTAGTAGCTCATGTTCTCCACGACGCCGCGCACCTTCATCGGCACCTGAAGCGCGACGAGCCCCGAACGCACGGCCACGTCGGACGCGCTCGGCTGCGGGGTGGTCACGACCACGAGTTCCGCGTTCGGCAGCGCCTGCGCCACCGAGATCGCCATGTCGCCGGTGCCGGGCGCCAGATCGAGCAGCAGCACGTCCGGCTCGCCCCACCACACGTCGGACAGGAACTGTTCAAGCGAACGCTGGAGACGGGGGCCGCGCCACAGGATCGCACGGTCCGCGCCGGCGAACATGCCGATCGAGATGAGCTTGACGCCCCATGCGGTCACCGGCATCAGCATGCCGTTGAGATTCGTGGGCTGCGTGTTGACTCCGAACAGGCGCGGCAGCGAGAACCCGTAGATGTCCGCGTCGATGGCGGCCGTGTCGTAGCCGAGCGCGGCGAACGTGGCCGCCAGATTCGCGGTGACCGACGACTTGCCGACGCCGCCCTTGCCGGAGGCGATTGCGAAGATGCGGGTCTTGACGCCCGGCTTGTTGAACGGGTTTTGCTTGCGTTCGGCCTTGAGCCCGGCGACGAGGTCGTCGAGCTTGTCGCGGCTCATCGACCCGACCTCGATATGCGGGGTGAGCGCCGCGTCCGGATAGGAGGCGACGGCGCCGTTGATCTGGTTGGTGATGGTCTCGCTCAGCGGGCAGCCGGGCACGGTGAGTTCCACGTGCACGGTCACGTCATAGGCGTCGCGCGCGGCGGACGTCGCATCGCCGGCATCCGCCGCGCCGTCGACTTGTTCGATGCCCGAGGCGCTCTTCGGCGTCGCGTCGATCGCCGCGATCATGCCCAGATCGGTGACCGAACGCCCGAGCTCCGGGTCGATGACCTTGCTCAGTCTCTCGTAGATCGCCGCTTCGATGTGCCTGCCGTCCGTCATGCGTCCCTCCGTCTCGCCGTGACCGTGCGTAGTTCGTAGCCGTGTTGCGTATGCCGCGTACCAGCGTAGCGTGCCGGCGCCCGGCATGCCATAGGCGACGGTGAAGAAACCGTGGGATGACCGATGACGGGCGGTCAGTCGTCGGCTTCGATGCTGTCCGTTTCGATGCCGTCCGTCTCGCCCGCCGCGGCCGCGACCTCGCCGGTCTCCAGCAGCTGCGTGAACTGGGCCTCGTCGAGCATCGGGATGCCGAGCTCCTCGGCCTTCGCGGCCTTTGACCCGGCGTTCGCGCCGACGACCACGTAGTCGGTCTTCCTGCTCACCGACCCGGCCGCCTTGCCGCCGCGTTCGAGGATCGCCTCCTTCGCGGAATCACGCGAATAACCCTCCAACGAACCGGTGACGACCACCGTCTTGCCCGCGAGCGTCTGCGGCAGCGTGCTCTTCTCGGCGGACGCGACGCCCACGCCGGCGGCCCGCCATGCGCGCAGCGTCTCGCCGCGCCAGTCGCCGGGCTCTTTCGCTGCCGTGAACCAGTTCACCACCGATTCGGCGATTTCCGGACCCACGCCGTCGATCTGCGTAAGCTCGTCGACGGTCGCCTCGGCGATCGCGTCGAGCGAGCCGAGCGACGAGGCGATGAGCCGCGCGGTCGGCGGGCCGAGCCGCCTGATTGACAGCGCGACCAGCACGCGCCACAGGTCGGCGTGACGCGCCTTGTCCATCTCGTCGAACATCTTGCGCGTGTTCTCGCCGGGACGGATGACCACCGGCACGTCGGTCTCGCCGTTGCGCGTGCGCTTGTGGTCGACGCGCACGATGACCGCGTCCGCCGGCACGTCGTAGTCGGGGTAGGCGGTCACGGTCACATCGTTGGCGGTCGTCTCCGCGCCGGCGCGCGCCGCCAGCTGCTTGGCGGTGAGCTTCCTCGCTGCGGCGGGTGCCGTCCAGAACGCGGGCACCTGATGCCACAATCCGGAGCCGCCCACGCGCTTTCGGGTCTTCTTCCTTCGCCCGTTCGCGCCCACGGTCTCGTGGATTTCGATGATCGGCGCCTCGCGCCACACGCGCACGTCCTTGAGGTCCGCGGCGGTCAGCGCGAACAGGCCGGCCTCGCTGGAGAGCACCGGTGTCTGGCGCGCGGGAAGCTCCAACCCTTCGACCGGTTCGTATGGTTCCGGCTCCTCGCCGGGCTTGACCAGGATCTCCGTGATGTTCGGCGCGTAGGTCGCGACTGAATCGGGACGGTTCTCCTCCGGGTTCGTCAACGCGATGGCCGACTGGTCGCCCAGGTGCTCGATGTCGAACGCCTTGCGCGAGGCGAGCGAGATGACGCGTTCGGTCAGCTGCGCGGGGCAGCTCTCCACGTTCGGGCAGCGGATGTCCTTGTCGCCCTCCTTGGCGGGCGCGAGCTTCGCGCCGCACGAGGGGCAGCGTTCCGGCATGACGAATTCACGCAGCTCGTCTTCCCGGTCTTTGCGGCGTTCCAGTACGGGGCCGACGAGTTCGGGAATCACGTCGCCCGCCTTGCGCACGACGACCGTGTCGCCGATGAGCACGTTCTTGCGCTTCACCTCGGACGGGTTGTGCAGCGTGGTGCGGGCGACCGTCGAGCCGGCCACGTACACGGGCTTCAATATCGCAACCGGGGTCACGCGCCCGGTGCGGCCCACCTGCACGGTGATGTCGAGCAGCTCGGTGTTGACCTCCTCCGGCGGGTACTTGTAGGCGATGGCCCAGCGTGGTGCGCGCGAGGTCGCGCCCAGCGTGCGCTGCAACGCGAGATCGTCCACCTTGACGACGATGCCGTCGAGCGCGTGCTCGATGTCGCCGCGATGCTCGCCGTAGTAGTCGATCATCGCGAGAATCTCACTGAACGACGTGACGGTGCGGTTGTGCGGCGAGACCGGCACACCCCACTTCTCGTAGAGGGCGTAGGCCTCCGACTGGTCGTCGACCCGGTCGTGGTGCGTGGCCGACGCGCCCGCGCCCCAGCGCAGCGTGCCGAGGCCGTGCGCGTAGAAGCTCAGACGCCGCGTGGCGGTGATGCGCGGGTCCTTCTGGCGCAGCGAACCGGCGGCCGCGTTGCGCGGGTTCGCGAACGGGGCGCGGCCTGCGTCCTCCTGCTCACGGTTGAGCTCGTGGAAGTCGTCCCAGCGCATGAACACCTCGCCGCGGATCTCCACGAACTCGGGGATGTCGTCCTTCTCGCCGCCGAGGTTCGCGGGGATGGAGCCGATGGTGCGCACGTTCAGGGTGATGTCCTCGCCGGTCACGCCGTCGCCGCGCGTGAGCCCCTGCTCCAGCACGCCGTTGCGGTAGATGAGGTTCAACGCGAGCCCGTCGATCTTCACCTCGCAGCTCATCGGCAGCGCCTTGCCTTCAGGCCAGTCGAGGTCGCGGATGACCGAATCGTACCAGTCGCGGAGCTCCTCGATCGAGAAGACGTCGTCGAGGCTCATCATGCGGCTCGGGTGGCGTACGGAGGTGAAGTCGTTGGAGAACGTGCCGCCGACGCGATGCGTGGGACTCTGCGGGTTGTCGAGCGTGGGGAACGCCGCCTCCAGCCGTTGCAGGCAGCGCAGACGCGCGTCATAGGCGGCGTCGGAGGAGACCGGCGCGTCGTCGATGTAATAGGCGATCTGGTCGGATTCCACCCATGCGGCGACGCGTGCCCACAGGCGTGCGGCATTCTCCGCGTTCAGGGCGTCGACGTCGAGTCGGTCGAGCCGCGTCGCATCCGCGTCGGTGGGCGTCAGGGCGGCGATCCATGCCTCGCTGCCCGGCGCGAGATGCGTGATGCCCTCATCGGCGACGATGGCCGGCTCCGCGGCGTCGGATGCGCCGTCGCCGGTCGTCATCGCGTCGAAATCCCATGCCAGCTGTTCGTCCGTCATATCCCCGCCTTGCCCGTGTCCGTGTCCTTGTCCGATGGTGTCCGCATCGATTGTACCCGGATGGGCGGGGTTCCCACGTGGACGACGGGCAGGGGCGATCAGTGCTGGGCGCGCCAGATGTCCGGTTCGACGTAGATCTCCCATTCATACCACGGCAGGGCGGTGCGGATGCTCGTCTCGATCTTGTCGACGGTCTGCACGTCGTAATCGCGGTCGAATTTGTCGGTCTCGACCTTGAGGCACAACAGCACCGCGTCCTCGTCCATGTGGATGGCCTGCATGTTGATGAGCCGGTTCACGCCCGACGTGTTCTCGACCGCCTCGACGAGCATCTCGCGGGTACGCGGGTCGATGTCCTCGCCGATGAGCAGCGAACCGGACTTGAACGCGAGCGCCGCCGAACCACATACCAGCACGAGGCCGACCATGAGACCGCCGACCGCATCGTAGATTTCGTCACCGGTCGCGATGGACAGGCCGATGCCGAGACCGGCGAACGCGAGGCCGATCAGTGCGAGGGTATCCTCCATCATCACCGAGGCGAGCTCGGCGGACTTGGTGCGTCGCCAGAACTTGACCAGCGAGTCGCTTTCCACCTTGACACGCCTCATGCGTTCGCGCGCCTCATGGATGGACGTGTGCAGGCCGTAGCCTTCCAGACATGCGGAGATGATGACCACGACGAGCGCGGCGACGAGTTCGAGCGATTCAGCCTCGCGTGGAATCGACCCGTCGATGAGCCCAGTGAGTTTGCCGACGGCCTGCGAGACGGCGAACACGCCGCCAACGAAGAACAACAGCGTGGCGACGATGAAGCTCGCGAGATACTTGATGCGGTGCAGTCCGAACGGATGATCGCCGTCGGATTTGCGGTCGGACGTGCGGTCGCCGACCATGAGCACGATCTCGTTCGCGCAATCCGCCACGGAATGCACGGATTCGGAGAACATGGACGACGAGCCGGTGAACGCCGCCGCGGCGAACTTCGCGAGTGCCACGCCGATGTTCGCGGCCAGCGCGGCCTTCACCGCGGATCCCGCCTTGGTCTTGCCGTCGGTGTTCTGATTGGTTTGATCGATATCCGTCACGATGCGCCTCCTGTATGTCTGCGATTGTAGTCAATCACGGCTATACAGGAGGCGCATCGTTCAGTGTGGTTCGGTGTGGTTCAGTACGTCACAGCAGTACGGCGAAGCTGGATGCCGCGGCCGCCGCGACGATGCCGATGATGACGAACATCAGCCACAGGGCCACACTGGCGATCACGGAGACGAGCGCCCCCATGCCGGCCATCTTGGAATCGCCCGGCCTCTGGTCCTTCCATACGAGGAACAGGATGAGACCGACGAGCGGGATGAAGAAGCCGAGTACCGCCCAGCCGAACGAGCCGCTGTCGTTGGCTGCCTGGGGAGCCGGGTATCCGGCGACGGGTGCGTTATACGGGCTCTGCGCGGCTCCGTAGCCATAACCGTAGCCGCCGGCGGGCTGTCCGTAGCCCGGTGCCGAAGGGGCACCGTAGCCTGCGGGAGCCGGGGCTCCATACGGGCTTTGCTGAGTGCCGTAGCCCGGTGTCGGTTGTCCGTATGCGGGTGCGGCGGGAGTGCCGTAGCCGGTCGGAGCAGGCGTGCCGTAGCCTGCGGGTGTACTGTAGCCGGACGGCTGCTGTGCGGCGGGGTCAAGGGCGCCGTATTCGGGTTGGCCATAAGGGGCTTGAGGCTGAGGCGCCTGGTTGTTGTCGGTCATCGTAGTGTTTCCCTTCTGCTTGGTCGGATTCCTGAAACGGGATTCCGATGCGTGGCCTCGCCGTCGCATCCATGCGTCGTCGGGGCGTATGCAATTTCCATCATAGCGTCTTCGCGGTAGGAACCAGATTCCGCGGGGTTTAGGATTTCAGGATTTCACTGGTTGGCGTGCCATTTAACCAGGGAATGAGAGGGGCTTCTGCTGTTTTCGTGGGTTAGGTTCTTGGTTGGGGTAGGTGTATGTCGAGTCCGCCGCATCGGAGCATGACGAGGGCGATGAGGTTGTTCACGTTGTGGAAGCCGTAGGCCATGCGGATGGTGACTTTGATCCTGTTGTTGAACGCCTCGAGCCT
>NZ_JBKEVI010000025.1:0-37203 GCF_056357035.1 Bifidobacterium sp. LH_417 | reverse complement strand
GAGGAGACCTGCCCATAGTACGAGAGGACCTGGGTGGACGAACCTCCGGTACGCCGGTTGTCACGCCAGTGGCACCGCCGGTTGGCTGCGTTCGGAAGGGATAACCGCTGAAAGCATCTAAGCGGGAAGCCCGCTCCAAGATAAGTATTCCCAGGAGTCTACGGACTCTGAGACCCCCCATGTAGAACACGTGGTCGATAGGCCGGACGTGGAAGCCCCGCGAGGGGTGGAGCCGACCGGTACTAACGGGGAAGCGCGACACACACAATCCCCTCAACCGAGGGGACGGCATCAACCACTCTTTCTGCGAATCACACGCGACACGGAGCAACCGTGACACGTCACAACACGAATCAACATAAGCGTCCACCATCCGGTCCCCAAACCACCAGCCCGAGGGGACACACGAGGCAGCGAGAACGCCTCGCCCCACAATTGAAGATTTGCGGCGGTCATAGCCCAGGAGAGACGCCCGGTCCCATTCCGAACCCGGAAGCTAAGACCTGGCACGGCGATGGTACTGCACCCGAGAGGATGTGGGAGAGTAGCACGCCGCCGCATTACACGTAGGAAGGCCCTTGGTCGAGCACAGCTCCCAAGGGCCTTTTCGCATATACGCACACCGAACACGCCCCCGCCGACGGGGGCTCCCGCGAAGCGGGCGGGGGTGGTCCCGTCCCGCCCCCTCAGCCCCCTGTTACCTGACGCTGATGCGTCCCAAGGCTATGGCGGTGGTCAGTACATAGGCCTCACGGGGGTTGGTCGCGTCCCAGCCGGTCGTATCGGCGGCGCGCTTCAGACGGTAGCGCACCGTGTTCGGATGCACGTTGAGCGTGCGCGCCGTGGTCTCCAATGATCCTCCGGACGAGAGGAACGTGGACACCGTCATCATCGTCGGATCGTCGGCGCCGTGGCCGACCAGTGAACCGTACACCACATCCACGAGTTCGCGCTGCGCATCATCATCGCCGAGCAGCGCGCGTTCCGGAAGCGCATCCTCGGCACGCAGCGGCGTGAGCATCCGTTTGCGCGCGAGCGTCGTCATCGCACCGGACTTCGCCGCATCCGCGGCCGGCTCTCCTGCGTCAGGCCGCCCGACCAGCGCGGGCGCCGCACGCAACGTCGTCAACGCGGCGACCAACGTCGCCTTCGCACCGGACACGCCGTGACGCACCGGTCCGAGGCACAACGGCGTCATCGTCACATCGAACGCGCCCACGACCGCCGTACACGTCACGTCGGGGCTGACCGCCGCCTCCACGCGGATCAGCGCGGCGACCACGCCGTCACGCACGCCGACCAGCGGCAGGCCGCCGCCCAGATCGACGACCGCCTTCGCCACGCCGCGCATCGTCGCCTCGACGGTGGCCGCAGGGCGTCCCGCGATCGCGAAACACGCGAATCCGCCGTCGAAACCGAGCACGCGCAGCAACGATGCGACGCGATCGTCGGACAGTCCGGACGTCAGGGATTCGAACGCGACGCGTTCCACGCGGGCGCGGGCCGAACCGTCACCATCGTCGGTTTCGGCGGCGCTCGTCAGCAGGTCCAGGAAATCAGTCATGTCTCCAGTGTAGTGAGTGCGGGCGCGGGGGAGGACCCCCTCAGTCGGCCTTCGGCCGACAGCTCCCCCTGAAAGGGGACGCAGGGAATCGGCGGTCAGCGGGTCTTGAAGTAGCGGAACAGGTGGCGTTCGCGGATCAGGAGCGCGCCGATCAACGCGCCCGTCATCACGCCCGCATATCCGGCTGCCGGAACGCGCAGTAGCGCGGTGGTAAGCACCGCCGCGTCGGTGGCCGTGTTCTCCAACCACGTCCATGTGAACTCCGCCACGCTCATCAGCGTCGCGCCGATCGCCCACGCGGCCGTCTCGACGAGGATCTGCACGACCATCGCCGGTTTCGGCACGCCGCAGTGCAATGCGGACGCGAGCTCCAACCGTCGCCGCCACACGGAGACGAATCCGGCGAGCAGCGCGCCCATGCCGGCCACGATCGGTGCCCACGTGGTGAGGCGCCCGCGGTACATCGCGGCCGTGTCGAACGTGCGTCCGAGCGACGTGTTCAACTGCGAGACCATCGGACGTTCCTGCGTGCCCGTCGCATCGCCGACCGTCGTGACGCGCAGCAACGATTCGATGTTCTCCGGAACCGGCCACGATTTCACCCAACATTGGTCGAACAGGCCGCCGTAGCCTGCGGGGACGGGCGTGATCGCCGCATACGAGTAGCCGCTCTGCCGCCCGTCGTCCGGCCACTCGTAGACGCCGGCGACGTCGAGCGTCCGCTCGTCGCGCAACGCGAGACGGCTGCCGGCGCGGGCGGCGAGCGGCGCCGCCGCCTCGCCCGACAGCCATACGCCGTTCACGTCGTCCAACGTCGTGGGCCGCGCCGCGCGCCCGCCCGTCGTGCTGTTGCGGAACACGCCGATCGCGCCCGGCGTCGCCTCATACGTGGGCACGCCGGTCGACGGCAATGCGGCGAACGTGAGTTTCGTCTGCGAGGCGCGCGTCGCACCGGCCGCGATGACGCCGTCGAGCGAGGCGAGACGGTCGCACGCGGTGCCGTCGATGCGGCCCGTGTACGTGATGACGGTGGTGGAGCCGCCCGCGGCGACGAACGCGTCCGCCTCACGCTGGATCCGCGTGACCGCCATGAGATCCGCGCCCGCGCACAGGAGCATCAGCAGCGCGAGCGTCATCGCCATCCCGCACGCGTGCGACGTGCCGGTCGCGAGATTGCGCACGGCCTCGTCGAGGATGCCGGCAAGACGCATGCGGGGACGGGACGGCTCGCGTGACCGTCGTGTCTGCTTTTGCGGTTGTCGTCGCGACTGCTTCGGCTCGTTCATGATGATGCCCTCCTGCTGCCGGTTACGGCCGGTCACTGCCAGTCGCCGAGGTCGATGAGGTCGGTGCACGCGTCGCGTGTACGCGGATCGTGCGTGGCGACCACGACGATCGCGCCGCCGAGCGACAACGCGTGGAGACGCTCGTTCACGGTGGCGGCGGTGGTGAGGTCGAGTTGGGCGGTCGGCTCGTCGACGAGCATCAGGTCGGCGCCGCTGGCCACGCCGCGGGCGAGCATGAGCCGCTGCGCCTCGCCGCCGGACAGGTCGCTGAACGGCTTGAAGGCGAGCCGCGTGAGACCGAACGCGTAGAGGAGGTCCAGCGCGTGCGATTCGGCGTCGTGACGGTTCTCGCCGCGCGCGATGAACGGGAGCGCCACATGGTCGAGGGCGCTGCGGCGGGCCACGCCGTGCGGGTTCTGCAGCACCCAGTTGACGCGGTCGCAGCCGATGCGTTCCACCGTGCCCTGCGCGGGCGCGGTCCAGCCGGCGATGATCGACAGCAGCGTCGACTTGCCGGAGCCGGACGGACCGGTGAGCGCGTACACGTGCCGGGGGAGCAGCGTGACGGTGAGATGACGGAAGAGCATGTCCTCGCCGGTCGGATCGAAGGTATGGCCCACGTCGGTGAGGACGACGCGCTTCGCGGGGGTGATGGAGGCGGTGGTGTCGGTGACGTCGCTGGTATCGGTGTTCATGGCGCTACTCCCGGCACGGCTTGCTGGTGGTGGGGGCGACGTCGACCGTGGTGAACGGGTCGACGCCGTCGGGCGAGACCATCGTCTTGCCGAGCTGCGAGGCGATGATCGTGACCGGCGTGGGCTCGCCCTTGACGCTCACGCACGCGGTGCCGCCCGACATGCGGTAGAGCGCGGACGGCGGCACGGTGATCGACTCGATCGGATTCGCGAGACGCCACGTGAACGAGACCTGGAGCGTGCCGCCTTCGCCGGTTCCCGTGCCGCCGCCGGTGCCGGTTCCGGCGCCGCCGCTGCCGCCGGTGCCGGAACCGCCGCCGAGCGAGGCGAGGCGGTATTCGGTGCTGGCGGCGATCGCGGCGAGCACCGCCGCGTCGGTGAGTTCGGTCGTGCCGGCGGCGACGGGGAAATCCTGGCCGTTCACGGTGAGGATATGGTCGCCGGCGACCGCGCCCGACGACTGCGTGGATGCGGATTGGGATGCGGATTGCGAGCCGGACTGGGATACGGGCAACGTGGCCTTGACGGGCGCGCCGGACGTGGCGAACAGGTCCGCGCCCTGCGTGGCCTGCCGGCCGACCGCGATCCTGCAGTCGGCGACGGTCACGGCGGCGGCGGGCAGCCAGATGAAGAACGAGGGGTCGATGGCCCAGCCGTCGTCTTTCGTGATACGGCGCGCGCCCACGTCGCCGGCGAGCGTGTTGTAGGCGACGATCGAATCCCAGACGAACCAGTCGGAATCGGGGGCGGCGTAGCCGAGCGTGCGCAATGCGTCGTTCAGCGCGCGGGCGTCAGGTCCCTGCGTGCCGCTTGCGAGACGGCGGTACGGCGGGGTGGCGGTGTTGAGCGCGAGCAGGGGGACGGCGTCCACGGCGATCGGGGTGCTTCCCGATGCGACGGTCGCGTTCGTCGCGCAATCCGACGAGGTGACCGTGCCGGATACGGGCGAGGTGACGGTCGCGGAGGCGCCGAGCGTCAGCGTGAGCTGGACGGAACGGGAATCGTCGAAGCGGGTGGACGCGACCGTCATCGAACCGGCAGGCGTGGAGGATTCCAATGACTGGGGGATGCGCGAGCGGGTGAGCAGGAACCCGCCGGCCACGCCCGTCGACAGCAGCAGCGCCGCCAGCAGGACGATCACGGAGACGGTGACGCCGGCGCGGGCTGGCTTGGACGTGGTGACGGAGGAGGAGGTCTTGGAGGTCGTCTTCCTGCGCATCGTGGGTGCCTCCTTGCTGATGTGGTCGATTCCACTGTATGGCGTTCCGGGTGTCCACCAGGAGGGGATACGTCATCCGGAGGACGACATCATCTCCTGACCGGCCGGCTTAGCCGGTCAGGATTGACATTGGCGAAGTTTGCTTTGGTAGGAGGTATCGTTGCTCTTCTCCGCGGAGAAGGGACCGGATTGGTCGGCGAGATCGGTGTCATAGTCGTTGACCGTGTAACCGCCATCCACGAGCCCCTGCTCGATGAGACAGGTGACGATGGTCTTGCGGATGTCCTTGTTGTCCGGATTCATCTGGACCGAAGCGACCAGACCTCGGATGGCCGCGCCGTCGGAGGAGGTGATGCCCATGTTCCGCCCGCTTCCCGTGATGCTTCGTTGCAAGACCATGTTCGCAGACGGGAGACGTAGCGGGAAGCGAAGATGTAATCCACAGGACGACGGACGGGCCCGGCACGCGGATATGCCTATGCGCCTATGGGCGGGCTCCGACGGCAGCGACGGTGGCGTCGGAGCCCGTGCTGCGCGAATCGCGGTGGAAGGTGAGGCAGAGGAAAGCGAAGCAGAAGGCGACGGGGAGCATGTGGCGTTCGAAGTTGTTCGCCGGCGCGGTGATCATCACGCCCATGAGCAGCAGCAGCGGCAGATGCCAGGCGAGCGAGCGCCACCGCTTCAGGATCACCTCGGCCGCGCCGATGAGCAGCGTCAGGATCACATAGAAGTTGCCGTGCGTCACCCAGCCGAGCACCGGGATCGCGCCCCACGAGTCGGCGAACGTGGCCACGCGTTCGCGCCAATCATGGTTGACGTATCTGAGCCACGTCGAGTTCTTCTGCACGTAGTCACTGTCCACGTAGTAGTTCATCGACACGTACGGCAGATCCGCGATGTCGAAGTAGCCGTAGCATTTCGCCATCAGCGCGTCCATCGCCACCACCGGGTTCGCCTTGACGATCTCGAGCCACGCCTTGTTGAAGTTCTTCATGTCGTCGGGTTTGACGGAACGCCAACGGTAGCTCACCTTCTTCGACTGGATGCCGGAGGATTTCACCGGGTCCGCGTCCTGCGGGAAATACGCGTCGGCCATCTGGTCGAGGTTGAAGACGGGCGCGAGCTCCTCGCGCGCCGATTCGGGGATCGTCTCCGGTGCGCGTTCGGCGACGCGGGCGATCATCTGCAGTTGCACGCCGTGGCTTTCGATCGGGTCTCCGCCGATGATCGCGCCCGACGAGATCGCCATCGAGATACCGCCGTGGATGAGGATCGTCGGCAGGAGGATCGCGACCACGTAGGTGGCCCAGCGTCGGCGGTCGGCGGCGATGGCGAGCACGAACTCGAAGAGCAGCACGTACCACGCGTACTTCGCGGAGATTAGCATGACGGCGTTCGCCGCCGTGAACGCGACGAGCGTGCGGCGGGGGAGACGGAGGATGCGGGGCTTGGTGATGCGGGACCCCCTCAGTCCGCCTGTGGCGGACAGCTCCCCCTCCCGGGGGGAGCAAGGGGATGAGGCGGCTTCTCGTGGGGAGCAAGGGGATGAGCGGGAGGCGTCGGTGAGGGCGTGGAGCTCGTACCAGAAGCCGAACGCCCAGAGGAACGCGAACGCGAACAGCGGGGATTTCGTCAGCGAGATCGTCGAGAACACGGCCAGCGGGCAGACGAGGAAGAACACGACCACCGCGAGCCGCACGCCCGCATGCGCCGCCTCTGGCGGCAGTGCGGGGCGCACGCCGCGTTCGGGACGGGCGAACGCGCGCGGGCGGAATCGGCTGCCGCGCTCCGGATGCGCGAAGTCGCGTCGGGCCGTGCGCACGTCGGTGCGGCGCATCCACGGCAGGTTGAGGAAGCGGTGCGCGGTCGCCGCCGTGCAGCAGACGGCGAACAGGAACTGGGCGGCCGCAAGCGCAATCACGCCCCAATCGTTCGACCCGGTGAGGTACCGGCTCGCGGCCATCGTCGAACCGTAGAACAAAGTGAGCACGATGTTGTGCTGGTCGGTCAGATACGTCGGGTCGGCGGGCCACAGGTAGTGGGCGGTCGGGTAGATGTCCATCGGGGCGAACGAGAAGAAGCCGATGTACGGCTGCTTCAAGCCGGTCCACTGGTTCCACGCCCAACTGAACTCGCGCGCCTGGCTGCGCAGATCCGCGCCGAACGCGGCGAGCAGCGTGGCCGGCGCCCACAGCCAGCCGACGAGGAAGACGGTCCACAGCTTCCAGCGACGGTCGGTGAGACGCACGATCCAGCGGGAGAGGAACGCGTGCGCGTGCGCCGCGGTCGTGCGTATGCGGGCGCACCACCGCGCGCGGCGGGGGACCGTCGAAGCCGCGTCGGGATCCTTTGCGGATGGCGTGAGGGCCTTGGGTGTGGTGCCGTCGGAGTCGGCTGTGGTGTTCGGGACGGCGTCGCCGGATTCCGTGTCGGCGGGGATTCCGGAGTGACGCCGGCGTAGCCGTTCCGGCAGGATGCGCCGCGGCGTGCGCTCGCCGGTCGCACGGTCCGTATGCCAGCCGAGCGGCGGTTCCTGCCTGCCCACGCGCACCAGCACGACGATGATGGCCATGTAGATGACGAAGGCGAGGATGCCGTACAGTGCGTTCAGCCAATTGAACGAGGCGATCGAGGAATCCGCCCAGTACAGCGGTCCGACGGCCGTGCACCAGGAGAGCCACAGCACCGCCGCCACGGCCAGCGTCCACCGTGCCGTCGAACCGATGCGGTCGATGATGCGGCCGCGGCGCGGTACGGAAGCGGATGCCGTGGCCTCGCCCGTCGCGCTCGCCGTCGTGGTGGGGGGATTCGCTGTGACGTCACTCATAGGACGGTATTCTACAATCGCGTTCACCTCACTCGGTCGGTTGCGCCGACCGTCTCTCCCTCCGCCGGCTTCGCTGGTGTCTCCCTCGTCAGAGGGAGACGGGCGGATGCGTGGCGGGAGGGCTTGGGGTAGGCGGGGCGTATGGTGGTGGGCATGATTTCACTGTTGAAGGTCGCAGCATCGGAGCTGGAGAATACGAGGCGCACCGCGGACAAGGTCGTATCGGTCGCGGATATGGATTCGACGCACGCCGAGGCACGGCGCATGCTCGAGCGTGGCGAGGTCGTGCTGGAGCGTGGCGAGGGGGAGCTGCCGGTCACTGTGATCACCGCCGACTATCTGAGCAACGCGCTGGTCAGGTTCGGACGTCAGTGGATCATGGCGCCGGGCAAATCGTTGGCGGCGACGTTCGTGAGCGTGATTCCCGAAAGCGTCGCGGACGATGAGATGGTCAACGGATGGCTGGCGATGATCGCCGAACTCTCCCTGCTGGACGCGTTGGAGGGGGCGGTCGACGACTGCGGCGCCCGCCCGTACGACGATGAGTGCGGGTTCCAGCTCAAATGGCCGAATGACCTGTACTGCCATGGCTTGAAGTTGGGTGGCACGGTCGCCGAGGTGATGCCCCTACACGGGGATCTTGAGCGCCGGGCCATCGTGTTCAGCGCGGGATTGAATCTGTTCATGCCGGCCGACCATCTGCCCACGGCCCAGGCCACGTCGCTGCAGATGAACGTGGGGCCGCTGCCGCCGGTCGACGAATTGCGTGACCTCATCATCGCTCGGTACGTCGAGTCGATGCGGTCGAGATTGGAGGCGTTCATCGCCGCGCCGCTCGTGCAGGCGGGACGTCTGCGCGCCGAGATGCGCCATGTGTGTTGGATGATGGGACGCACCGTCGACGCGCAGCTCATCGACGGCAGCGCCGTACACGGCGAGGTGGTCGCGTTGAACGACGACGCGTCGATCAGCGTGCGTACGAGGGATGGTGAAGTGCGCGCCCTCCTCGCCAGCGAAGTGGGCTTGCTGCAATGATGAACGGTTCACGATTCTCCCGTACGGGAGAATCGTGAACCGGAAACGCGCATTCTCGCACACGCGGAGTGCGTGAGAACGGCGAAATATCAAGGAAGCCCATGTTCGAACGAACATGGGCTTGGTTCACGATTCGAGCAGGTCGGGAATCGTGAACCAAGGGCGCTCACAGACGGGCCAGGCCGGCGGCGACGAGGGAGGCGACGGAGGCCTTGACGACGTCGCCGATCACGAAGCCCATCGAGGCGATGGCGACGGCGGCGATCGGAGCGCCGGTCAGCGCGGACTGGACGAGGAAGCCGAACGCGTAGACGACCGCGACGCCGCCGAGAATCGCGGCTGCGAAGTAGCGCAGCGCGGTGAGGAACGTCGCCTTGGCGCCGGTGCCTGCCTTGCCCTTGAGCAGGGCGATGACGACCACGCCCGGCAGGAAGCCGAGCAGGAAGCCGGCGCTCGGTCCGACGAGCGCCATCGTGGAGGCGCCGCCGGCGAACACCGGCAGGCCCGCCGCACCGGCCGCGAGATACGCGGCGACGGCGGCGCCCGCCTGACGCCACGTGAGCATGAGGCCGGCGAGCATCACGACGAACGTCTGCAGCGTGATCGGCACCGGCGTGCCGGGGACCGGGATCTCGCCCGCGGCGGCGGAGACCCACATGAGCACGGCGAACAGCGCCGGCTTCCAGGAGACGGCGGCGATGCGGCGAAGTACGGGGGTGGCCTGCGACTTGGCGGCCTGCGTGGGGGTATTGGACTGCATGATGATGGTTCCCTTCTCGAGGAGTACGGCCGGGGCGTGCCTGCCCGTCGGACGTTGACACTGAGCATAAAACCGTCAGGCTACGGTGACGTTTGTGGAAGGTAACAAAAGATGACGCCGTAATTTGTAGACGATTTGATTGAAAACGTCAGTTTTGGAGGGCAGAATCTGACGCTATGGGGCAATCCGTCAATAAACTGTTGATCGCCAATCGTGGCGAAATCGCTCTGCGCGTGGTCAGGACCGCGCGTGAAATGGGCATCGTCACGGTGGCCGTATACGCCGAGCAGGATCGAGGGTCGCAATACGTCGATCTGGCCGACGAGGCGTACCTGCTGCCCGGCGACACCTACCAGGACACCTACCTCAATGAGGACCTGCTCATCGACATCCTGAAGCGCTCCGGCGCGGATGCCGTGCATCCCGGCTACGGGTTCCTGTCCGAAGTGCCGTCCTTCGCCGCCAAGGTCGAACAGGCCGGCGCGATCTGGGTCGGGCCGCACCACACCGCGCTCACCGAGCTCGGTGACAAGATCACCGCGCGCCGCGTCGCGATGCGCGCCAAGGTGCCGCCCGTGCCCGGCCTGTCCGAATCGGTCAAGGACATCCGCACACTGCTCGACTTCGCGCACACGCACGGCTACCCGATCATGATGAAGCGCACGGACGGCGGCGGCGGGCACGGCATCACCGTCGTGCGCGACGACGAGGAGCTGCGCCGCTTCTACACGAACCATGACGCGCTCGAAGGCGGCGACCTCGACGAATACTTCATCGAGAAGTTCATCGACAAGGCGCGTCACGTCGAAACGCAGTCCGGGCGCGACTCCCACGGCGACTTCACCGTCTACTCCACGCGCGACTGCTCGCTGCAGCGGCGCAACCAGAAACTCGTCGAGGAGGCGCCCGCGCCGTTCCTGACGGACAAGGTGACCGAAACGCTCAAGGAATACTCCCGCCGCCTGTTCGAAACGGTCGGCTACACGGGGCTCGGCACCTGCGAGTTCATGGTCACGCCGAACGGCAAGGTCTACTTCCTCGAAGTGAACCCGCGCCTGCAGGTCGAGCACACCGTCTCCGAAGAGGTGTGCGGTCTCGACTTGGTGCGCGAACAGCTCAACATCGCCGCCGGCGGTCATCTCACGCCCGCGCCCGAGCCTCGCGGCCACAGCTTCGAACTGCGCATCACCTCCGAGGACCCGGCCACGAACCTCACGCCGTCCTCCGGCACGCTGGAACGCATCGTGTGGCCGTCCGGCCCCGGCGTGCGCATCGACACGGGCGTGGCACAGGGCGACACCGTCTCCCCGAAGTTCGATTCGATGATGGGCAAGGTCGTCGTCACCGCGCAGGACCGCGCCGCCGCCGTGGCGCGCGTGCGCCGCGTGCTCGACGAGACGGTCATCGAGGGCGTGCCGACGCCGATCCCGCTGTTCAAGGAGATCTTCCGCGACGACGCGTTCACCGCCGAGCACGGCCACGCGTTCGACGTGAGCACGAAATGGCTGGAACGCACGTATCTCGACCGTGAGGCGAACGCGGCGCGCGGCGGGCAGCCGGCGTCGCTCGCCGGTGCCGCCGGCGCGGACGCGAAGGTCGCGTCCGAGACGTTCGTCATCGAAATGAACGACAAACGCGTCAAACTCACCGTGCCGCTCGACATCGTCGAAAACCTCACCGGCGGCGCACGGGCGCGCGGCGCGAAACGCCCCACGCAGCCGTTGCGCGGTTCCGGCGCGCACGCCGGAGCCGGCACGACGCGCGGGCCGGTCGACGACGGCGCGAAGTCCGGCATCATCGCCGCGCCGATGCAGGCCGTCGTCACGCGCATCAACGTGGCCGAAGGCCAGGACGTCGCGAAGGGCGACCTCATCGTCGTGCTCGAATCGATGAAGATGGAGAACTACGTGTACGCGCCGGCCGCGGGCACGGTGACGAAGATCTTCGTCGGCCCGGCGGACGGCGTCGAAGCCGGCGACACGCTGGTCACGCTGGACGTGGTTGGGGCGTCCGGCTCGGCCGGCGACGTGGACCACAAGGACAAGGAGGCCGCGGAATGACCGACATCGTGGAACTGCCCGCCGTGCGCGACGCCGTGAAGCAGGGCGGCGAGCGCGGCGTCGCCGCCGGGAACGGCCGGCAGCCGCTGCGCGCGGCCGTCGTCAAGGCCGCCGAACTCGCACGCGACGCCGAACGTCGCGCACGCGACAAGCAGCACGCCAAGCACAAGAAGACCGCGCGCGAACGCCTCGACCTGCTGTTCGACACCGGCAGCTTCGAGGAGATCGGCCGCTTCCAGGGCGGTGACATCAACGCCGGGAACGCGGGCGCGGCCGTGATCTGCGGCTTCGGTCTCGTCTACGGGCGCAAGGTCGCCGTCTACGCGCAGGACTTCTCCGTCAAGGGCGGCACGCTCGGCACCGCGGAGGGCGAGAAGATCTGCCACCTCATGGACATGGCCATCGCGCTCAAGGTGCCGATCGTCGCCATCGTCGATTCGGGCGGCGCGCGCATCCAGGAGGGCGTCGCCGCGCTCACCCAGTACGGGCGCATCTTCCGCAAGACGTGCGAGGCGAGCGGTTACGTGCCGCAGATCTCGCTCATCCTCGGGCCCTGCGCGGGCGGCGCCGTCTACTGTCCGGCCCTGACCGACCTCATCATCATGACGCGCGAGAACTCCGACATGTTCGTCACCGGACCGGACGTCGTCAAGGCCGCGACCGGCGAGACCATCTCGATGGCCGACCTGGGCGGCGGCGAGGTCCACAACCGCAAGTCGGGCGTCGCGCACTACCTCGGCGCCGACGAATCCGACGCGATCGACTACGCGCGCACCGTGCTCGCCTACCTGCCGTCCAACTGCGACGAACAGCCGCCGGTCTACGCGTACGCCGCCACGCGCGCCGAACGCGAGACCGCGAAACGACTCGCCACGCTCGTGCCCGACAACGACCGCCAGCCGTACGACATGCTCGACGTGATCCGCTGCATCGTCGACTACGGCGAGTTCGTGCAGGTGCACGAGCTGTTCGCCGCGTCCGCGCTCGTCGGATTCGCGTGCGTCGAAGGCCGGCCGGTCGGCATCGTCGCGAACCAGCCGAACGTGAACGCCGGCATCCTCGACGTGGACTCCTCCGAGAAGATCGCCCGGTTCGTGCGCCTGTGCGACGCGTTCAACCTGCCCGTCGTCACGCTCGTGGACACGCCCGGCTACAAGCCCGGTGCCGAACAGGAGCACGCGGGCATCATCCGCCGCGGCGCGAAGGTCATCTACGCGTACGCGAACGCGCAGGTGCCGCTCGTCACCGTCGTGCTGCGCAAGGCGTTCGGCGGCGCGTACATCGTGATGGGATCCAAGGCCATCGGCGCCGACATGAACTTCGCGTGGCCGAGCTCGCAGATCGCGGTGCTCGGCGCGGCCGGCGCGGTGAACATCATCCACCGCCACGACCTCGCCAAGGCCAAGGCGTCCGGCAAGGACGTGGAGGCGCTGCGCGCGAAGTACATCGCCGACTACGAGGAGACCACCGTCAACGCGAACCTCTCGCTCGAACTCGGGCAGATCGACGCGATGATCGACCCCGAGCAGACGCGCGAGGCGATCGTCGCCTCGCTCGCCACGCTCGCCACGAAGCGGCGTGTGCGTGCGAACGACAAGCACCACGGCAACCAGCCGCTCTGACCGGCACAACAGACTTACGCAACAGAAGAACACAGACAAGGAACCAGCAATGAGCACATTCTTCCTCGATCAGCTTTCCGCGGGCGAGACGCCGCACGCGCTCGCCTTCGCCGGCCAGTCCACGCCGTGGCCGGTCGCGCTCGCCGACCAGACCACCGATCCGACGCTCGCCGAGGCGCTGCACGCGCACGCCGACGCCGCCTACACGAAGCTCACGCCGGTGAACGCCGACCTGCTCGCCACCACCGGACGCCCGGTAGACCTGTTCGGATTCACGCCGAACCCGGCCCGCCTCGGCGCGGCCGCCGACGCCACCGCCTCCGTCGAGGGCATCGCCCTGACCCAGCTCGGCGCGCTCATCGACCTCGAACACCTCGGCTACACGCTGCCCGCCGCCAAGCCGGCCGTCGTGCTCGGCCACTCGCAGGGCGTGCTCGCCGTCCACATGGCCAAGGCCATCGAACAGGCCGGCTCCATCGAGGCCGCCCACGACCAGATCGACGAGATCCTCGCCACCGCCGCTCTGATCGGCGCCGCCGGCACGCGCGCCGCCCGCGAACTCGCCCTCAACCCGCTGCACGGCGAGGCCACGCCGATGCTGTCCGTGCGCGGCGCCACCCGCGCCCAGGTCGAGACGCTCGCCGCCCGCGTCAACAACCCGCGCGGCCCCATCGCCATCGCCGTGACCAACTCGGACGACCACCACGTGATCTCCGGATTCCCGGACGACCTCGCCGCCTTCGCCGTCGAAGTCGCCAAGGAGCACAAGAAGCAGGCCGCCCTGCGCGAGGAGAAGGTGCGCGGCGGCGCCGTGTTCGCGCCCGTGCTCGAATACCTCGACGTGACCCTGCCGTTCCACTCCCCGCTCATGAAGCCCGCCGTCGACCAGACGGTCGCCTGGGCCGAGGCCTGCGGCTTCGACACCGACCGCGCCCGCGCGCTCGCCGAGGAGGTGCTGCTCAACCACGTGGACTGGGCCGCCCGCGTGCGCGAGGCCCTGACCGGCACCGATCCGGCCAAGCTGTGGATCATGGACATGGGCCCGGGCTCCACGCTCGGCAAGCTCATCGGCAACGTGGTCGAAGGCACCGGCGCGGGCGTCGTCGAGGCGACCACGCTCGCCGAGCGCGCCGCGCTCTCCACGCTCGATCCGGCCGAGGCCGAGACGCGGCGCACCCAGAACTGGAAGGCGTTCGCCCCGCGCGTGGCGGTGACGCCCGCCGGCGACCGTCTCGTCACCAAGTTCTCCGAGCTCACCGGCAAGCCTCCGGTGCTGCTGCCCGGCATGACCCCCACCACCGTCGACCCGGAGATCGTCGCCGCGGCGGCGAACGCCGGCTACTGGGCGGAGCTCGCCGGCGGCGGCCAGGTCACCGCCGAGGTGTTCGACCGCCACGTCGCCAAGCTCGAGAAGCTGCTCGACGAAGGCCGCACCGTCGAATTCAACGCCATGTTCATGGACCGCTACCTGTGGAACCTCCAGTTCGGCTCCTCCCGCATCGTGCCGAAGAAGCGCGCGTCCGGCGCGCCGATCGACGGCGTCGTCGTCTCCGCGGGCGTGCCCGAGCTCGACGAGGCCGTGGCGCTCGTCGCGCAGCTCAAGAAGGACGGCCTGCCGTACGTGAGCTTCAAGCCCGGCACCGTCGACCAGATCCGCCAGGTGATCCGCATCGCCAAGGCCGTCGCCCCGACCGTCATCCTCATGCAGGTCGAAGGCGGCGCCGCCGGCGGCCACCACAGCTGGGAGTCGCTCGACGATCTGCTCACCTCCACCTACGCCGAAGTGCGAGCCTGCGACAACCTCGTGCTCGTCGCCGGCGGCGGCATCGGCACGCCGGAACGCGCCGCCGACTACCTGTCCGGCCAGTGGTCGCGCGCCTACGGCCTGCCCGACATGCCGGTCGACGGCGTGCTCGTCGGCACCGCCGTGATGACCGCCAAGGAGGCGCACACCAGCCCCGAGGTCAAGCAGCTGCTCGTCAAGACCCCCGGCATCACCGCCGAGACCGTCGCCGCGTCCGGCGCGGCCGACGACCCGTTCGCCCCCGCCGGCGAGCGCTGGGTGCCGTCCGGCAAGTCCGTGGGCGGCGTCGCGTCCGGCCTGAGCCACCTGCACGCCGACATCTACGAGGTGGAGAACGCCTCCGCCGTGTGCGGCCGTCTGCTCGTGCGCGTCATGAAGCACCCCGAGGAGCTCCAGTCCCGCCGCGACGAGATCATCGCCGCGCTGGACCGCACCGCCAAGCCGTACTTCGGCGACCTGGCCTCGATGACCTACCTCCAGTGGGCGCAGCGTTTCGCCGACCTCGCCTACCCGTGGGCGGACGACACGTACGCCGACCGCTTCCTGCACCTGCTGCACCGCATCGAGGCCCGTGTGGCCGACGTGGACTCCGGCGAGTTCGATTCGAAGCTCGACGTGACCCGCGACGATGTGATCGCCGATCCGGCGCCCGCGCTCGAGGCGCTGGCCGCCGTCTACCCGCAGGCCGCCGAGCTCAAGGTCACCCCGGCCGACGAGGCGTGGTTCCCGGTGCTCGTGCGCGAATACCCGAAGCCTATGCCGTTCGTGCCGGTCATCGACAACGACCTGCTGCGCTGGTGGGGCCAGGATCAGCTCTGGCAGTCCGAGGATCCGCGCTATTCCGCGGATTCCGTGCGCGTCATCCCCGGCCCGATCTCCGTGGCCGGCATCACCACCGTCGACGAGCCGGTGGCCGACATCCTCGGCCGCTTCGAGAAGGCGGCGCTGGAACGCGCGAAGGAATCCAACGCCGTGACGGAGGACGAGTACGCGACGCTCGGCGAGGCCGAGAACGCCGAGGACTTCATCCGCAAGTCGCCGAACATCTCCTGGGTGGGTCATGTGACCGACAACCCGGCCTACGGCACCCCGCTCGGTGACAAGAACTACGAGATCCGCGCCGTGGACGCCGCGAACGGTGAATACGACCTCGACATCCACCTCGACACGTACTGGGACAACGATCCGGACGGCGGCAAGTCGAAGCACGCCGTGCGCGACATCGTCATCCCGCTCACCGTGCCGGCCGACGCGACCGGCGGCATGCCGATCGTCAACCGCGAACGCCTCATCCCGGACGTGTACGCGATGCTCGCCGCCACCGCCGGCATCGGCAACACCGCCATCACCGGCGATGAGCTGACCGCGATGCCCGAGATTGTGGAGGCGACTGGCGAGGATGTCGCCGCCGGCGAAGCGCCGTATGGCGTCGCGCACGCCTCCTACACGTTCTCCGCGAACCTCGGCTACGACCACGAGGCGGCGACCGGCGGCGCCCTGCCGGGAAGCCTCAGGGCCTCCCGCATCGCGCCCGACGCGCTCGTCGGGCCCGCCTGGCCGGCGATCTACGCGGCGCTCGGCTCCGTGTCCGTGAACGGCTACCCGGTCATCGAAGGCCTGCTCAACGCCGTCCACCTCGACCATCTCATCGAACTCGAACAGACCGAGGACGAACTGCTGAAGCACGTGGGCGAGACCGTCACGCTCACCTCCTGGGCCGAGGACTACTTCGAGTCCGCGTCCGGCCGCGTCGTCACCATCCACGTGACCCACACCGCCGCCGACGGCACGCTGCTCGCCCGCGAGACCGAACGATTCGCGATCCGCGGCCGCGTCTACTCCGACGCGCTGCCCGCCGACGCGCCGGAATACGGCGACACGAAGCACGACGAGATCGAATCCACGCCGCGCCGCCTGCTGCGCCGCGTCAAGGTGACCGCGCCGAACGACATGACCGCGTTCGCCCGCACCTCCGGCGACTTCAACCCGATCCACACCTCCAATCGCGGCGCCGCGATCTCCGGCCTCGCCGCGCCGCTCGTGCACGGCATGTGGCTGTCCGCCACCGCCCAGCACGCGGTGCAGGCGGCCGACGAGAGGGGCGCCCACTACGAGATCGCCGGCTGGACCTACAACATGTACGGCATGGTGCAGCTGGACGACGAGGTCGAGATCTCCGTCGAACGCGTCGGCAAGGTGCGCCACGGCGGCATGGCCCTCGAAGTCACCTGCCGCATCGACGGCCAGCTCGTCTCCCGCGGCACCGCCCTGGTGCGCGCGCCCGAGACCGCGTTCGTCTACCCCGGCCAGGGCATCCAAAGCCAAGGCATGGTCCTGGACGAGCGCGCCAAGTCGCCCGCCGCCCGCGACGTGTGGGAGCGCGCCGACAAGCTCACCCGCTCCAAGCTCGGATTCTCGATCCTCGCCCTCGTGCGCGACAACCCGAAGGAGCTCACCGCCAACGGCGTCACCTACCGTCATCCGGAAGGCCTGCTCAACCTCACGCAGTTCACGCAGGTCGCGCTCGCCACCGTCGCATTCGCGCAGACCGCGCGCCTGCGCGAGGCCGGCAGCGACATCTGGCCCGCCTACTTCGCCGGCCACTCGCTGGGCGAATACAACGCGCTCTCCGCGTTCGCCGGCGTAATCCCGCTGGAGACCGTGCTCGAACTCGTGTTCCACCGCGGCTCCACGATGCACCACCTCATCCCGCGCGACGCGCAGGGACGCTCCAACTACCGCATGGGAGCCCTCCGTCCGAATCAGTTCGGCGTGGGCGACGATGGCGTGAAGGCGTACGTCGAATCCGTGTCCGAGAAGACCGGCGAGTTCCTGCAGATCGTCAACTACAACCTGGCGGGCGCCCAGTACGCGGTCGCCGGCACGATCGCGGGCCTCAAGGCCCTCAAGGAGGACGCGAACCGCCGCGCCAAGGAGGCGGGCGGCAAGCCGGCGTTCATGCTCGTGCCCGGCATCGATGTGCCGTTCCACTCCACGCTCCTGAGGAATGGCGTGCCCGAGTTCCGCGACAAGCTCGACGCGCTGCTGCCGGCCCACATCGACTACCGCGGACGTCTCGTCGGCCGCTACATCCCGAACCTCGTGGCCGTGCCGTTCGAGATGACGCGCGAGTTCGCGGCGAAGATTCTCGAGGTCGTGCCCTCCGAGCGCATCCGCGAGGCGCTGGAGAACCCGGCCGTGTGGGATTCCTACGCGGCGGACGACCAGAAGCTTGGCCGCCTGCTGCTCACCGAACTGCTCTCCTGGCAGTTCGCATCCCCGGTGCGCTGGATCGAGACCCAGTCGCTGCTCTTCCGCAAGGCCGCCCAGGGTGGTCTCGGCGTGGAGGAGTACGTGGAGGTCGGCCTCGGCAACGCGCCGACCCTCGCCAACCTCGGCGCCAAGACCCTGCGTCTGCCCGAGTTCGCCGGTGCCGACGTCACCGTCTACAACGTGGGCCGCGACGAAGGCCGCGTCTACATGACGGATTCGGACTCGCTGACGAGCGAGGACGAATCCGTGGCTGAGGCGTCAAACGGACAGTCCAGTGGACTGTCCGTAGGCGAAGTTGCACGCGACAGCGTGCAAGATCACGCCGCCCCCGCCGGAGGCTCGGCCGTCGCCAAACTCGGTTCGGACTCGCTCCCGCCGGCGGGAGCTGGCGCGCAAGGCGCGACTGAGGGTGGTCGCGACGCCAGCCCCGCGCCGCAGACGTCCCCCTCGACGGAGGCCGCCGCCGCTCCCGCCGCTCCCGGTCCCGTCGCCGACCTGCCGTTCAAGGCGGCCGACGCGATCGGCGTGCTCATGGCCTACTCGGCCAAGGTGCGTCTCGACCAGATCGGCGCCTCCGACACCACCGACACGCTCACCAACGGCGTGTCCTCCCGCCGCAACCAGCTGCTCATGGACATCAGCTCCGAGCTGGGCGTGGCCAGCGTGGACGGCGCCGCCGAGGCGACGCTCACCCAGCTCGCCCAGATCGTGAACAAGGCCGCCCCGAACTACAAGCCGTTCGGCCCGGTCCTCTCCGACGCGATCCGCGACCGTCTGCGCGCCCTGTTCGGCGCGGCCGGCGTCAAGCCGGCGCACATCCGCGAACGCGTGACCGGCGTGTGGCAGCTCGGCGAGGGCTGGGTTGCCGCCACCACCGCCGCGCTCCTGCTCGACACCCGTGAGGGCTCCAGCTCGCGCGGTGGCGACCTCGCCAAGCTGCCGACCGGTGCCGCCGCCAACGCGGCCGCCGCCGACAAGCTCATCGACGACGCGGTCGCACTCGTCGGACAGACCAAGGGCGTGGCCGTCTCCAAGCCGTCCGCGGGTGGTGCCGCGGGTGGTGCCGTGGTCGACTCCGCCGCGCTCGACGCGTTCGCCGAGAAGGTCACCGGCGCCAACGGCGTGCTCGCCGCCACCGCGCGCTTCGTGCTGAACGAGCTCGGCGTGGCCGCCCCGGCGCCCGAGGCCGGCGAGGACGAGAACGCGGCCGTCGTCGCGGCCGTCAGCGCCGAACTCGGCTCCGACTGGCCTAGCCAAGTAGAGCCCCGCTTCGACCAGAACAAGGCCATTCTCTTCGACGACCGCTGGGCCTCCGCCCGCGAGGACCTTGCCCGCGCCTACTACGAGGGCGACGCCGGCACGCTCGCCGGCAGCTTCACCGGCCTCGGCAAGGCCGTCGCCGACGAGGCCAAATGGTTCGCCGCGAAGACCGACGAGGAGACGCTCAAGTCCGTCTTCGCCCGCATCGCCTCCGAGGCGCTCGAACCCGCTTCGTCCGACGCGCAGGCCTCCCGCTTCGCGGGCGACGTGGCCGTGGTCACCGGCGTGAGCCCGAACTCGATCGCCGCCCAGGTGGTCGAGGGTCTGCTCGCCGGCGGCGCCACCGTGATCGCCACCTCGCACAGCTTCAAGCCGTCCGTCAAGGCGTGGGCGAAGCAGGCGTACCGCGAGCACGCCACCGGCGACGCCAGGCTGTGGCTCGTGCCCGCGAACCTGTCCAGCTTCCGCGACGTGGACGCGCTCGTGGACTGGGTGGGCAACGTCCGGAAGAAGACGACCGGCGCGACCACCACGATCCTTAAAGACGCCTACGAGCCGACCCTGTTCTTCCCGTTCGCCGCCCCGCCGGTGCACGGCACGCTCGCCGACTCCGGCGAACTGTTCGAATCGCAGGCGCGCCTCATGCTGTGGGGCGTTGAGCGCGCGATCGCCGGACTGGCCCGCATCGGCGCCGACACCGACGTGCAGCACAAGCTGCACGTGGTGCTGCCCGGCTCGCCGAACCGCGGCGTGTTCGGCGGCGACGGCGCGTACGGCGAGGTCAAGTCCGCATTCGACGCGATCGTCAACCGCGCCCGCGCCGAGCGCGACGCCTGGTCGGACCGCGTCACCTTCGCCCACCCGAAGATCGGCTGGGTGCGCGGCACCGGACTCATGGGCGGCAACGACCCGCTCGTCGCCGTCGTCGAACGCCACGGCATCCACACGTACTCGACCGCGCAGATCGCCGCCAAGCTGCTCGACCTGTGCACCGCTGACTCGCGTGCCGCCGCGGTCAAGGCCCCGCTCGACGTGGACCTGACCGGCGGTCTCGGCTCCGAGCCGATCGACATCAAGGCGCTGCGCGCCGAGGCGGAGGCCGACGCGGCGGCGCAGTCCGATTCCGACCGTGACAGGCTGGAAACGGATGGTGCTACGAAGAGTCCGCTGGACTCTTCGCTTGACGCGCCCTGTGGGCAGCGAATCAAGGCGCTGGAAACGGATGGCGCTACGAAGAGTTCACTGGACTCTTCGCTTGACGCGCCCTGTGGGCAGCGAATCAAGGCGCTGCCCACACCTCACGTGCCGCACCAGCCGCATGTGGATCTTGCCGACTGGGCGAACGTGACCGCCCGTCCGGAGGACGAGATTGTCATCGTGTCCGTCGGCGAGCTGGGCCCGTGGGGCTCCGGCCGCACGCGCGCCCAGGCCGAACTCGGCATCCACCCGGACGGCACCGTCGACCTCAACGCCGGCGCCGTGCTCGAACTCGCGTGGAACATGGGCCTGCTCACCTGGGCCGACAGTCCGAAGCCCGGCTGGTATGACGCCGACGGCGAGCTCGTGCCCGAGGAGGACATCGCCGAACGCTACCACGACGAGGTCGTGGCCCGCTCCGGCATCCGCCCGTTCGAGGAGGGCATGGGCGACGACTACAAGGACGGCGCCGACGAGGAGGAGGCCGAGGTCTACCTCGACCACGACGTCACCTTCTCCGTGCCGAGCGAGGACGTCGCCCGCGAGTACGTCAAGCTCGACGAGGCCCACACGTCCATCGCCCGCGACGACGAGTCCGGCGAATGGAACGTGACCCGCCACGCCGGTTCGATGATCCGCGTGCCGCGCCGCGCCGCCATGACCCGCACGGTCGGCGGCCAGTTCCCGAAGGGCTTCGACCCGGTCAAGTGGGGCATCCCCGCCTCGATGGTCGGCGACGTGGACCGCATCGCCCTGTGGAACATCGTCACCACCGTGGACGCGTACCTGTCGGCCGGATTCAACCCGGCGGAGATCCTCCAGGCGATCCACCCGTCGCTCGTCGCCTCCACGCAGGGCACCGGCTTCGGCGGCATGGCCTCGATGCGCAAGCTCTACCTCGACCGCTTCCTCAACCACGAGATCCCGACGGACATCCTGCAGGAGGCGCTGCCGAACGTCGTCGCCGCGCACGTCATGCAGAGCTACATCGGCGGCTACGGCAACATGATCCAGCCGGTCTCCGCCTGCGCCACCGCCGCGGTGTCGCTGGAGGAGGGCGCCGACAAGATCGCGCTCGGCAAGGCCGACTTCGTCGTCACCGGCGCGATCGACGACATCGGTGTGGAATCGGTGATCGGCTTCGGCAACATGAACGCGACCGCCAACTCCACCGAGATGTACGGCAAGGGCATCGACGCGCGCTTCTTCAGCCGCGCGAACGACCGTCGCCGCGGCGGCTTCCTGGAATCCCAGGGCGGCGGCACGATCCTGCTGACGCGCGGCGACATCGCGCTCAAGCTGGGTCTGCCGGTCGCCGGCGTGATCGGCTTCATCCACTCCTACGCGGACGGCGCCCACACGTCGATCCCGGCCCCGGGCCTCGGCGCGCTCGCCGCCGGCCTCGGCGGACGCGACTCGAAGCTGGTCCACGACCTCGCGAAGCTCGGCGTCACGCCGGACGACATCGCCGTGGTCTCCAAGCACGACACGTCCACCAACGCGAACGACCCGAACGAGTCCGAGCTGCACAACACGTTGGCGCACGCCATCGGCCGCACCGACGGCAACCCGCTGTTCGTCATCTCGCAGAAGACGGTCACCGGGCACGCGAAGGGCGGCGCCTGCATCTTCCAGGTCAACGGCCTGACGCAGCTGTTCGCCTCCGGCGTCATCCCGGCGAACGCGGCGCTCGACTGCGTCGATCCGAAGCTCGCGAAGGACGACCACATGACCTGGCTGAGGAAGCCGCTGCGCATCGGCGGCGGCGAGGACGTGTTCGGCCGTTCCGCGGCCGGCAAGCCGGTCAAGGCCGGTCTCGCCACGTCGCTCGGCTTCGGCCATGTTTCCGGCTTCGTGGCGCTCGTGCACCCCGGCGCGTTCGAGGCGTCCGTCGCGAAGGCGGACGGCGAGGCCGCGCTCGAGACGTGGCGCGAACGCGCGAACGCCCGTCTTGCCGCCGGCCAGCGCCGACTCGAGGAGGGCATGATGGGTCGTGCCGCGCTGTACGAGCCGATCGACAACCGCCGCTTCCGCGAGGACGGCACGCGTCTCGCCGGCGGTGGCCGCTACGACGCCCACGAGGTCGAGAAGGCCATGCTCCTCGACCCGGACGCGCGCCTGAACGCCTCCGGCTACTTCGAGGCGTGACGCCGGTGACGTCACCGGTTCGCTCAGCCCGAATGAAGTGAGTGATAGGCTCTCTCCCAAACGGGAGGGAGCCTATCCGCGTGTTCTGGAGGTCGGTATGCCGGTGCTTGGTCTTGGTCATGACGTGGTCGACGTCGCGGCGTTCGCGGAACAGCTCGCGTTGCCCGGTTCGCGTATGCGAGCGCTGTTCTCGGTGCGCGAGACGCGGCAGGCCACAGGCCGTGCGGCGGGCAAGCATGACGGCGAGGCCGTGCATCTCGCCGCGAAATGGGCCGGCAAGGAGGCGGTCCTGAAGGCGTGGTGCGAGGCCGTGGGGGAGTGGCCGTTGCCGTATACGATCGACGATTTCCCCTGGTCCGGCGTCGAGATCCTCGATGATGCGCATGGCCGCCCGCACGTCGCGCTGCGCGTCGATGTCGAGGCGGCGCTGTGCGAATCGGTGTCGTCGCCAGTATCCGGCGAGGCGGCGTACGGCAGGGAAGCTCCGGTCGACGAGGTCTTTGCCAACGGGATCTCTGCCGATGGCAGCCATGTCGCCGGTGTGGCGTCCGCCTGTGGTCCGGGCGTTTCCCGGTTCCGGCGTGCCGCTTTCCGCTGGCATGTCTCCCTCACCCACGACGCGGGCATCGCCTCCGCCGTGGCGATACTCGAAGCATGATGCGATGCACGCACGATGCACGCACGATGCACGCACGATGCACGCGCGATACGTGCGCGGTAGGCGTGCAAGCGCTGTTACCCTTGATTCAGCATGGTTCGAACCGGTTTGACACGCCGGTTATCGAACCGGTTTGATAACGCGCGTGCGCGACGGTACACTGAAACACGTCATCGGAACACAACGAAGCACCGACGCTAAAGGAGATCCCAGATGGCCGAAACCACCGCAACCAAGTCCGCCCCCGCGACCGACGACGTGTTCGCCGCGCGACTCGCCCGCCATCACGACGAATTCGAATCCCTCTTCCGCATGCTCTACGGCGACTCTCCGGAGCTCGCCGTCTTCGAGCGTGCCATGGCCGAAGCCTACGCCGAACGCCCCGCCGACCTCAAGAAGCTCGACATCGAGCGCGAGAAGGACCCGGAGTGGTACAAGCGCGGTGACATGTTCGGCATGACCATGTACACCGACCTGTTCGCGGGCGACTTGAAGAAGCTCGCCGGCAAGATCGACTACCTCAAGGAGCAGAAGCTCACCTACCTGCATCTCATGCCGCTGCTCAAGATGCCCCACCCGGACAACGACGGCGGCTACGCCATCGAGGACTTCGACACCGTCGATCCGCTGCTCGGCTCCAACGAGGACCTCGCCGCCCTCACCAAGAAGCTGCGCAAGGCCGGCATCAGCCTCTGCCTCGACTTCGTGATGAACCACACCGCCTCCTCCCACCGCTGGGCGAAGGCCGCCGAGGCCGGCGACCCCGAATACCAGGACTACTACTTCTGCTACGACGACCGCACCATTCCCGACCAGTACGACGCCGTCGTCCCGCAGGTCTTCCCGAACACCGCGCCCGGCAACTTCTCCTGGAACGAGAAGATGGGCAAGTGGGTCATGACCCAGTTCTACCCGTTCCAGTGGGATCTCAACTACCGCAACCCGAAGGTCTTCACCGCGATGATGACCTCCGTCATGCACCTGGCGAACCTCGGCGTCGAGGTGTTCCGCCTCGATGCGGTGCCGTACATCTGGAAGCAGTTCGGCACCAACTGCCGCAACCTGCCGCAGGTCCACACCATCGTGCGCATGATGCGCATGATGCTCGAGATCGTCTGCCCGGCCGTCGTCCTCAAGGGCGAGGTCGTCATGGCCCCCAAGGAGCTCGCCGCCTACTTCGGCACCCCCGAGCGCCCCGAATGCCACATGCTGTACAACGTGTCCATCATGGTGAACCTGTGGGCCGCGCTCGCCAGCGGCGACGTGCGCCTGCTCAAGCGCCAGGCCGACAAGCTCAACGCCCTGCCGGACAACTGCTGGTTCGTCAACTACCTGCGCTGCCACGACGACATCGGCTGGGGTCTCGACGAGGACGAGGAGGTGCGCCTCGCCATCGACCCGCTCAAGCACAAGGAGTTCCTGTACCACTTCTACGAGGGTGCCGTCCCCGGCAGCTGGGCCATGGGCGAGCTGTACAACTACGACGAGGCCAGCAAGGACGCCCGCAGCTGCGGCACCGCCGCGTCCCTGTGCGGCGTCGAGAAGGCGATCATCACGCACGACAAGCCCGCCTACGAGAAGGCCATCGACCGTGACCTGCTCCTGCATCACGCGATGGCGTTCCTGCGCGGCTTCCCGATGCTCAACTGCGGCGACGAGATCGGCCAGCTCAACGGCTGGGACTACAAGGAGGATCCGGACCGCGTGGCCGACAGCCGCAACCTGCACCGCAGCAAGTTCGACTGGAAGAAGGCCGCCGAACGTCACACGGCCGGCACTCTCCAGAACCGCCTGTGGGAGGGCATGGAGTCGCTGCGCGAGATGCGCGACGACCCGTGCTTCGCCCCGGACGCGTGGGTGACCACGTGGGACACGCATGATGACGCGATCCTCGCCGTCGTCCGCAAGGCGGGCGAGCGCACGATCATCGGCCTGTTCAACTTCACCAACGCCGACACGTACGCCGTGCTCGACAGCACCGCCGACGTCACGCTCCCCGAGCGCGTCGATCTCAAGCCCTACGAGACGAAGATCGTCGTCGTCCACGAGTGAGCCATCCCCGAACCGTCGCCGTGGAGTGAGTGACGCCACAAGCGCCCCTCCACGACGTACCATCACCGGCATCATGCCCTGTTCCTCTCGGGCATGATGCCGTCCCACCTGTGGCCCCGGCCGCGCGGATCCCCTTCCCCGCACGGCCGGGGCCATCCCATATCCGTTGCGTCCGATGACGGGAATCCGGTCGCGATTCGGTCGACGGCCCCGTGGCGGCCCCGGCGGTGGAAGAACCGCGTCATCGCCGCTCTGCGCGCGCTACAGTCGCCCATATGGGAATCATCGAGAATGATGAGACGAGCATGCCGCGCACGGCGCAGGTCGCCGACCGCGTCATCGTCGTCGACGAGACCGGGTCGACGAACACGTTCGCGCGCGAACTGGTCGTATCGGGGGAACTCGCGGGCGCCGCCTGGGAGGTCGCGGGTGGCTCCGCCGCATCGGACCGCCCGTATGTCGCCGTCGTCGCCGCCGACCGCCAGACCGCCGGCCGCGGACGCCTCGACCACACGTGGCGGAGCGCGCCGGGGGAGTCGTCCACCGTGTCGTACGTCGTGACCGTGCCGCGCGCGCTCGCCGTCGACGAGACGGTCAACGGCTGGCTGCAGATGATCGCCGGCCTCGCCACGCTCGACGGATTGCGGGCGGCGCTCGCGGCGGTAGGCGCGAAACCGTTGCATGACGCGGAATTCGATGGCGGCGATGGCAGTGCCGATGGTGCCGACAGTGCCGATGGTGCCGACAGTGCCGATGGTGCCGATGGCGGCGACGCGGCTGCCGATGTGCCCGTCAACGCTGCTACCGCCCCCGCCGACCGTTTCGGACTCAAATGGCCGAACGACATCTTCGTCGGCGACCTGAAGCTCGGCGGCATCCTCGCCGAACTCGTGCCGTTGCCGGAAACGGCGGAATCGGAGACTGGCGCATCGGGAGACGGATTGTCGGCGGAGACGCCCGACGATGCCGGTCGCGTCGCCATCGTCTTCGGCGTCGGACTGAACCTCGCCGTACCCGCCGACCGACTGCCCACGCTGCAGGCCACGTCGCTGCAACTGCACTACGCGCCGTTGCCGTCGGGTGAGGAGATGCGCGACCGGATCGCCGCCGGAACCGTCGCCGCGCTGCGCCGCCGTCTCGCCGCCTTCGCCGCCGGACCGCGCGACGCGGCGGCGGCGTTGCGGCGCGAGATGGCCGGCGTGTGCGTCACGCTTGGACGCCGAGCCGTCGCGCACTTCACCGACGGGAGTTCGCTGGAAGGCGAGGCCGTCGCGTTGAACGACGACGCGTCGCTCACGATTCGCGACGACGCCGGCGTGACGCACGTCGTGCGCACCGCCGACGTCGGCGTGCTGCCGGCGTGACGTGTGGCGGACCGGCGACACGACCGTGCCGCGCGGGTTCTGCGCGACGGCCGACGTGGCGTGATGCCGTAGGGTTGATGCTGGCGTCCGGGGCATGGGGGCCGCGACACGGCGGCGCCCTGCGGGTTGTGCGTCGCGCGGCCTTGTGTATAATGGCACGAGTTGTTTTATCGGAGTGATTCGATGAGACGATGCGCGGATGTAGCTCAATGGTAGAGCCTCAGTCTTCCAAACTGATTACGCGGGTTCGATTCCCGTCATCCGCTCCACTCGAGAACCGTTGGATTTCCAGCGGTTCTTTTGCTTTTTCTGGGGGTCAAGTAAAGAAACGTGGGTCTTATCCGCGTGTGTTGTCGGCGTGGCGTGGGGTCAATCGGGTCAACCGGCTCTTCGTATTTTGGTGTGTAAGAGCCGCCCAAGACGAAATGGTCGGTGAAACGAACCCGCCGGCTCCTATCCGTGTTGTTTCGCTGGGGGATGTCCCGGCGAAACAACCCGGATGCCGGGGAGCCTACTTGGTTCGCTGATCGCATGCGGCGAACCGACATGGTCGGCACGTGGCCTGAGCGTTTCGCCGTGGCGATTCGCGGACGCTGCGTCGTGGACGCAATGATTCGCCGACGGCCGTAGCGAAATGCCATCGCCCTTACGTGGCCGGTTTGTTTCGCTGGGGTGAGTCGTGGGTGGTGGGACGTGACCGGGTTGTGTCGCTGGGGTGAGTCGTGGGTGGTGGGACGTGGCCGGGTTGTTTTGCTGGGGCGAGTTGTGGGTGGTGGGGTGTGGTCGGGTTGTTTCGCTGGGACATTGTTGTGGGCATGGGGTATCTATCCGTTGCCTCGCCCGCAGCATGGGGATGGTTCAGTGTCGCTCCCGCTGGCGGGAGCTGTCATGCGGCTTGGCGGGGATGGCTCAGTGTCGCTCCCGCTGGCGGGAGCTGTCATGCGGAGCATGACTGAGGGTGGTCTAACTCATTTCCCCGTATGAAACCCCCGTTATCCGCGATGTACAGCGCCAAATGGACGGATAAGGGGTATGGAATCGGGCGTTTGACACTGTAGAAAGCGGATAACGGGGGTTTGGTACGGGGCAGGCGGGGTTGGTACGGAGGCCGGCGGGTTTGGTACGGGGGCGGGCGGGTCTGGTTTCGACTTCCGTGAGAACACGGTGGGAACTTGTTGTTTCCGCTGCGCCGATTGGGGCATGCCATCGGGGATGATGGTGGGCATGGCTGATGAGTTGAGGATGCGCGCCGGGGCGTTCGTGGAGCGGTGGCGCGGCCGTGGCGATGAGAACAGCGAGACCCAGCAGTTCTGGATGGATCTGTTGGGCGACGTGCTGCACGTGGGCCGGTTGAGCGACCGGCAGGTGCTGTGGTTCGAACGGCGCACGGCGGGCAATGGTCTGATCGACGTGCTGATGGTCGAGGCGCGTGTGCTGGTCGAGCAGAAGAGCCTTGGCGTGGATTTGGACAAGGAGGAGCCGCGGCAGGGCGTGATGAAGACGCCGGTGCGTCAGGCGTTGGATTATGCGAACGCGTTGCCGCCGTCGGAGCGGCCGGTGGTGTTGATCACCTGCAATTTCGGCGTGTTCCGTCTCTACGATCTGGAATCGGACCCGTTGGCGAAGACGCCGCGCTCGGAGTTCGCGTTGGAGGAGCTGCCCGATCATGTCGGCGAGCTGGCGGGCCTGTTCGACCGGGGGCGCAGCCGTACCATCGTCCAGCAGCAGTTGTCGGAGAAGGCGGGCCAGTTGGGTGCGAGGCTGCATGACGCCCTCGCGTCCTGCTACGACGATCCGGATGAGGCGAAGGCGCATGACGATCTGGCGATGCTGACGGTGCGGATCGTCTTCTGCCTGTACGCCGAGGATGCGGGCCTGTTCCCGGCCAACAGTTTCCGTGATCTGGTGAAGGCGTCCGATCCGCGGCATCTGCGCGGCGACATCGAGGACCTGTTCGACGTGCTCGATACGCCCGAGGATGGTCGGAGCAAATACCTGGATGCGGCCCTCGCGTGTTTCCCGTATGTGGACGGCGGCCTGTTCCGTGACCAGATCGAGATACCGCCGATGGGTCGGGGCATTCAGGACGCGCTCATGGAGATCAGCGAGGGGTTCGACTGGAGCGGCATCAGCCCGGTCATTTTCGGCAGTCTGATGGAGGAGACGCTCAGCCATGACGAGCGGCGGCGCGGCGGCATGCATTATACGAGTGTGACGAACATCCACCGGCTCATCGACCCGCTGTTCCTCGACGACCTGACCGCCGAGTGCGATCGGCTGATCGCCGCCCGTCCGGCCGTGGAGAAGGGGCGCGCGTTCAAGGAGTGGCGTCAGGGGCTTCAGGATTACCAGGATCGTCTCGCGGGCCTCAAGTGGGCGGATTTCGCGGCCGGTTCGGGTAATTTCCTCACGGAGACGTTCATCTGCGTGCGACGGTTGGAGAACCGGATCATCGAGGCGTTGCAGGGCGACCAGATCGCGTTCGACATGGAGGGATTCAGCGTCAAGGTGTCGATCGCGCAGATGTACGGCGTGGAGATCAACGGGTTCGCGTGCGCGGTGGCGCGTACCGCGTTGTGGATCGCGGAGCAGCAGATGCTCGATGAGACCGAATCGGTGTCCGGCAGGGGTCTCGACCGGCTTCCGTTCAAGGATTCCGGCAACATCGTGCAGGCGAACGCCCTGCGCTATGACTGGAACGACCTGTTGCCCGGCGATGAGTGCGATTACGTGATGGGCAATCCGCCGTTCCTCGGCCATATCAGCAAGACGCCGGAGCAGACGGGCGATCTGAAGGCCGTGTGGGGTGGGGACTACGACGGGTATCTCGACTATGCGACCGGCTGGTTCCGCAAGGCGTCGCGGTATCTGACCAAGCCTTCGGCGGCGTTCGCGCTCGTCAGCACGAACTCGATCACGCAGGGCCAGCCCGTGCCCCGCCTGTTCGGGCCGATCATGGCGGACGGGTGGCGCATCGCGTTCGCGCATCGCACGTTCGCGTGGAACGCGCAGTCCACGGACAATGCGCACGTCCACGTCGTCATCATCGGCATGGACCGTGCCGACGACGCGACGAAACCGCCCATCCTGTTCGAATACCCCGACATCGACGGCGAACCTGAGGCCGCGCATCCGCGGCACATCAACGGCTATCTGCTCGACGGACCGGACGTGTACGCGGAAAAACGCAGCCAGAAGGCGGGGCCGCTTTCGCCGATGCTCGGCCGGGTCGATTTCGGGTCGATGCCGTTGGACGGCGGCAACCTGCTCATCAACGATGCGGACGAATACGCGAAGGCGATGGGCGATCCGATCGCCGCGAAGTACGTGCGCCCGTTCCGTATGGGACGCGAGCTCATCAACGGCATCGAACGCTGGTGCCTGTGGCTCGCCGACGCGCCCGCGTCCGACATCCTCAAATCCCCGTATCTCAAGACGCGGGTCGAAGCGTGCAGGGAATACCGCGAACAAGCGCCGGTGAAGGGCGATGCGTACAAGCACCGCGACACTCCGCAACTGTTCCGCGACAACCACCAGCCAGGGGAGCAATATCTCGCCATACCGGCGGTGTTCAGCAGCCAACGCCGGTGGATGACCTGCGGTCTGCTGCCGGAGACCGTCATCGCCGGCAACAAGATTTTCGTCTGCGACGACCCCGACGGTTTCGCGTTCGCGATCATCGAATCGTCCATGTTCCTGACCTGGCAGAAGGCGATCGGCGGACGTTTGAAGAACGACTGCAACTTCAGCAACACCGTCGTCTGGAACACGCTACCGCTGCCGAAGCTCTCCGATGCCATGCGTGGGAAGGTCATCGAGGCCGGACGGGCGGTGATCGAGGCGCGCGCGAACCATCCGGGCGAAAGCCTCGCCGACCTGTACAACCCGCTGCTCATGCACCCCGACCTGCTCAAGGCCCACGAACGGCTCGACCGCGTCGTCGATGTCGCGTTCGGCGCCGGCAGACCCTGCGGATCGGACGACGAACGCCTCCAGATCCTCTTCGACCGCTATCAGGAGATGGCCAAGGTCTGAGTACGGGCCGAAAGGAACGCCATCGGCGTGCATGATCTGATCCGCGATGCGCGAGGTGCTCGCTTCGCCGGTGGTGTGCAGTATCGTGGACGGAGGAAAACAGCGCGCGCCACGGCTGAGGCCGGTTATGGCAGGCCGCGACCGACCCCGGCCGGCTTTGACCGGTTGTCGGTTATGGCCGGCCATGGTCTGCCACGGCTTTATCGCGACGTGGCGCGACGGATGTGAAGGAACGACGGCAAGCGAGGCGGTATATGGCGGACGAGAGCGGGCGTAACGAGGCCACCGAGATCGTGGGCGGCAAGGTCGAGACGGTCGAGGTGTCGAAGCATCCGGAGGCGACGATCCCCGAGACCGACCTGTCCCTTGCGGACATCGAACGCGGACGTTCGCATCCCGTGCGCTGGGCCGTCTACGCGCTGGCGGTGCTCGTCGCGATCATCGCGCCGTACTGGTACGGGCGTGCGCTCGCCGTGAACGACACCGCATGGTTGACCGCGCGGTTCAATGCGGTCACGCCGCAGGGCATGGCGTTCCTCTCGTGGACGGTCACGCTCATCGCCATTGCATGCCTGGGCGTCGCGATCGTCGATTCCGGGCGTTGGATCTGGCGCATCCTGTTCGTCATCGGTCTCGCCGCCGAACAGTTCGTCGCCGGTGCGGCGCTGCTCAGGCTTGACTTCTGGTATTCGACGTATGTGGTGTACGGCGATTCCGCGGCCGTCGCGAACGCGGCGAACCTCGGCATCATCGCCGCGGGGTTCGGCGTGGCCGTGTTCGCCGTGATCTGGGTGGGGCTGCTCGTCGTCATCAGGAAGGAGTCGCCGCTCAACGTGCTCACGCGCAGTTGGGCGTCGTTCATCCTGTTCTTCGTGATCGAGGCGGCGGCGCTGCTCGTCGTCATGTTCGGCGGACTGCTCACCACCGTCACGGCGTGAGAGCATGCGCCGCACGCGAACGCGTGTCCGCGCCATGTCCTATAGTTTCCATTTGGCGTAAATCGCCCGCGGATAGAGAGCGCCCCACGCATCGAGCATGAGGCACCGCGCAACGACCATAAGGAGGATGCCGTGGCACTTACGGCTGAAGAGAAGTCCCAGATCATCAACGAGTTCGCGACGCACGAGGGCGACACCGGCTCCCCGGAGGTCCAGGTCGCGCTGCTCTCCAAGCGCATCGCCGACCTGACCGAGCACCTGAAGAAGCACCAGCACGACCACCACTCCCGTCGTGGCATGCAGATGATGATCGGTGACCGTCGTTCCCTGCTTGACTACCTCAAGCGCAACGACATCAACCGTTACCGTGCGCTGATCGAGAAGCTTGGTCTGCGTCGATAGCACAGACTTCCGCCCGGGCGCCGCAACGGCGTTCGGGCGTTTTACATACGCCTGCCAACGGCAACACAACCGAAGAGGGGACGGATTCGAGAGGATGGGTCGCGTGGCGCGGCCGATGAGAGAATCCGTAGTACGAATCGAGAGTTGACACGAGGGGCGCGGCCGGGGGTCGCGCAAGGCCGTGCCGTGTCGGGGCGATCCCGGAACACGGCGACGGCGAACGGAAGCGAATGTAAGAGCCAGGCCCGGCTGAAGAAGGGCCGATGTTTGTTAGGAAAAGAACAAGTCAAAGGAGGAACCCTGATGGAGGGTCCCGAAATCAAGGCCGCAGAGGCCATCATCGACAATGGGTCGTTCGGCAAGCGCACGCTGCGCTTCGAGACCGGCCGCCTCGCCCAGCAGGCTGACGGCGCCGTCGCCGCCTACCTGGACGACGACACCATGGTGCTGAGCACCACCACCGCCGGCAACAGCCCGAAGGAGAACTACGATTTCTTCCCGCTGACCGTCGACGTCGAGGAGAAGATGTACGCCGCGGGCAAGATCCCCGGCTCCTTCTTCCGCCGCGAAGGCCGCCCGTCCAACGACGCGATCCTGGCCTGCCGCATCATCGACCGCCCGCTGCGCCCGCTGTTCCCGCACACGCTGCGCAACGAGGTGCAGGTCGTCGAGACGATCCTGTCCGTCAACCCGGACGACGCGTACGACGTGGTCGCCCTCAACGCGGCCTCCGCCTCCACCATGATCTCCGGCCTGCCGTTCTCCGGCCCGGTCTCCGGCGTGCGTCTGGCCCTCATCGACGGCCAGTGGGTCGCCTTCCCGACCTGGTCCGAGCGTGAGCGTGCCGTGTTCGAGATCGTGGTCGCCGGCCGCGTGATCGACAACGGCGACGTCGCGATCGCCATGATCGAGGCCGGCGCCGGCAAGAACGCCTGGCACCTCATCTACGACGAGGGCCAGACCAAGCCGGACGAGACCGTCGTGGCCGAGGGCCTCGAAGCCGCCAAGCCGTTCATCAAGGTCATCTGCGAGGCCCAGAACGAGCTCAAGGAGAAGGCCGCGAAGGAGACCCGCGAGTTCCCGCTGTTCCCGGAGTACACCGAGGACCTCTACAACCGCATCGACGAGATCGCCCACCAGGACCTCGACGAGGCGCTGACCATCGCGGAGAAGCTGCCGCGTCAGGAGCGCATCCACGAGATCAAGGAGCACGTGCGCGAGATCCTCGCCAACGAGTTCACCGACATGGACGACGCCGAGAAGGACAAGGAGCTCGGCAACGCGTTCAAGGAGCTGCAGCGCCAGATCGTGCGCCGCCGCATCCTCACCGAGGACTACCGCATCGACGGCCGTGGCCTCAAGGACATCCGCACCCTGTCCGCCGAGGTGGACATCGTGCCGCGCGTCCACGGCTCCGCCCTCTTCCAGCGCGGCGAGACCCAGATCCTGGGCGTCACCACGCTGAACATGCTCAAGATGGAGCAGCAGCTCGACTCCCTGTCCGGTCCGCAGTCGAAGCGCTACATGCACAACTACGAGATGCCGCCGTACTCCACCGGCGAGACCGGCCGCGTCGGCTCCCCGAAGCGCCGCGAGATCGGCCACGGCGCCCTCGCCGAGAAGGCCCTCGTGCCGGTGCTGCCGAGCCGCGAGGAGTTCCCGTACGCGATCCGCCAGGTCTCCGAGGCCATCGGCTCCAACGGCTCCACCTCCATGGGTTCCGTGTGCGCCTCCACCCTGTCGCTGCTCGCGGCGGGCGTGCCGCTGAAGGCCCCGGTCGCGGGCATCGCGATGGGCCTGGTCTCCGGCGACGTCGACGGCCAGCACATCTACAAGACCCTGACCGACATCCTGGGTGCCGAGGACGCGTTCGGCGACATGGACTTCAAGGTCGCCGGCACCTCCGAGTTCATCACCGCCCTGCAGCTCGACACCAAGCTGGACGGCATCCCGGCCGACATCCTCGCCGCCGCGCTGCAGCAGGCGAAGGACGCGCGCACCACGATCCTCGAGGTCATCAACGAGTGCATCGACGGCCCGGCCGAGATGAGCGAGTTCGCCCCGCGCATCATCACCACCACCGTCCCGGTCGAGAAGATCGGCGAGGTCATCGGCCCGAAGGGCAAGATGATCAACCAGATCCAGGAGGACACCGGCGCCGAGATCGCGATCGAGGACGACGGCACCGTCTTCATCTCCTCCGAAGGCGGCGAGGCCGCCGAGAAGGCGAAGCAGATCATCGACTCCATCGCCAACCCGCACGTGCCGCAGGCCGGCGAGACCTACAACGGCAAGGTCGTCAAGACCACGTCGTTCGGCGCGTTCGTGAACCTCACGCCGGGCACCGACGGCCTGCTGCACATCTCGCAGATCCGCAACCTCACCAACGGCGAGCGCATCGACCAGGTCGAGGACGTGCTCAAGGAGGGCGACACCGTCGAGGTCGTCGTCCAGGGCGTCGACGACCGCGGCAAGATCTCCCTCGCGATCCCCGGCTTCGAGGATCAGGAGAACAACGCGCGTCGCGGCGGCGACCGTCCGGCCCGCGGCGACCGCGACGACCGTCGCGGCTCCCGCGGCCCGCGCCGCGACCGTGACGACCGCCGCGACCGCGACGACGATTTCGACGATCGTCCGCGTCGTCGTCGTTCCGACGACCGTGACGACCGTCGCGACGATCGTGACTACGATGATCGTCCGCGTCGCCGTCGCGCCGAGCGTGACTACGACGACCGCGATCGCGACTACGATGATCGTCCGCGCCGCCGTCGTTCCGACCGCGACTACGATGACCGTGACGACCGTCGCGTTTCCCGTGCCGATCGTGACGATGATCGTCCGCGTCGTCGTCGCGCCGACCGCGATGATGACCGCCGTGATCGTGACGATCGTCGTGGCGGCCGTGGCCGTGGCGGCTACGACCGCAACCCGCGCTACGCGACCGACGAGAACTACGACGAGTACCACGCGGACCGCATCGAGCGCACCGAGCGCCCGCGCCGCCGCGTCCGTCGCGACTTCGATCCGTTCGAGGACTGATCGCTGATCGATTCGGTCTGATCGCCACCTCGGCGTAGCACGACGAACATAGGGGCTGCCGATCAAACGTAGGGGGCCGCACCGGAATTATCTCCCGGTGCGGCCCCCTATTTGTATGTCGTTATTCCCTTGCCGTCATTCCCCGCCGTCATTCCCTACCGTTATTCCCCGCCGTTATTCCCATGGTGCGGTAAAACTCCCATGGTGCGGTGGTGGAAAACGTTGGTATTCCGCCGTTGTGGAGATTGTGTGTTGCCGCACCATGGGGTGTTGGTGTGGGGTGTTGGTGGTGGGGCGCTACAGTTCGGATTCGGCGAGGGCGTGGTCGATGTCGCGGATGAGGTCGTCGGTGTCCTCCAGACCGACGGCGAGACGGAAGAATCCGCGGTGGAACTCCTCCGGGTACAGGTACTGGCGTTCGTCGTCCTCGCCGAGGAACACGATCAGGCTTTCGTCGTGGCCGAGCGAGACGGCCGACGTGATCACGTTGAGCTTGCTCACGAACCGGTTGTGCCCGTCATGGTCGGTGTCGAGGCCGAACGAGAGCACGCCGCCGAATCCCGCATCCGGGCGGGCGAGCTGACGTGCCGCCACGTCGTGATGCGGGTGGGATTCGAGCCCCGGATAGGCGACGAACCGCACCTGCGGCAGGCTTTCCAAGTGCTTCGCGATGGCCAGTGCGGAGGCGTTGTGCTGACGCATGCGCAGGGGGAGTGTGACCGAGCCGCGGTTGATGAGCCACGCGTTGAACGGCGAGATGATGCCGCCGTAGTTCACCTGATAGGTGAAGCGGATCTGGTCGGTGAGCTCCTTGCAGGTGGCGATGGCACCGCCGAGCGCGTCGCCGTGGCCGTTGATGTACTTGGTGAGGCTTTCGATGACGACGTCCGCGCCGAGATCGGCGGGACGCACGTTGAACGGCGAGTTGAACGTGTTGTCGACGGACAGCAGCGCGCCCGCGTCGTGCGCGAGCTTCGCCGCAGCTTCGATGTCCGTGACCTTGAGGGTCGGGTTGGCGGGCGTCTCGATGTGCACGAGCTTCGTGTTCGGGCGGATCGCGTCCTCGATGTTCTTCGGATCCGACGTGTCGACGATCGACGTCTCGATGCCGTACTTCTCCGGCAGGATCTGGTTGAGCAGACGGTAGGCGGCGATATACGTCGTGTCGGAGAAGATCGCGTGGTCGCCGCGATTCAGGAGCGTGGTGAACGTGGCGGCGAGGGCGGCGACGCCGGAGGCGAGCACGACCGCGTCCTCCGTGCCTTCCAGATTCGCGAGCTTCGCCTCCAGATAGCGCTGGTTCGGATGGCCGTTGCGCGTGTACAGGTTCACGTCCGAACTGGACCAGTTGATGTCGGAGGGATCGTAGGGCAGGGCGTAGGCGTTCGCCAGCGTGATCGGACGGCGGATCGCGCCGGTTTCGGCGTCGACCCCGTTGCCGAGGTGGATGGATTTGGTCGCGAATCCGAGGGGCGTGCCGTCGAAGGATTCGCCATGATGCACGAGATCTGAGGTCATGGTTCCATCTCTAGCAGCCGCGCGTTTCCCGCGCGAGTGCGCGTGGCCGGCGGCAATCCGCGGAATTCCGGCGTTTGATAGCCGTCCATAGAAACAACCGTGCCCTGCGGTGTGCCCCGCACCTCCGCAGCGTGCCCCGCAACCCCCGCGGCGCGTCCGTACTTTCACGATGTGGTACGGCTCCCCTTGGCACATGGGCGAAACGACGGGATTCCGCCGATGGGGGAATGGTGTGTCGGCTGCAGTACAGGTGGAAGAAAAGGCGGAAATATAGGCGATGAATATGTGCGGGAGCTGGAACCGGCATGTCCGATTGGTGGGATTTGTCCGCGGGGGGGTGTTCCTATGTTTTTGTCAACTTGTGGCCGGGGTGATGTATCGGGTTAGGGGTTGTGCGTGGTGGGCGTGCTTCGCCGTCCGGCCGGGGGTTTGCCGGTCGGGTCCGGG
>NZ_JBKEVI010000024.1:0-40111 GCF_056357035.1 Bifidobacterium sp. LH_417 | reverse complement strand
GCGTCGATCGCCGCGGTTTTCTCGTCGAGATAATCCGCGATGGCTTTGCGTTCTTGTGCTGGGGGAACGAGGATGTGGACTTCTTTGAGGATTCGTTGGGTGATGCTGTACAGTTTCACGCCCGATACTCGTGAACGGATCTGTGAACGCCACTTGTCGTCCATCGTCAGATATCCCAGATATTTCCCGCTGATGGAGTCTTCGGGTTTGATGATTATGGTGTGATATCCGGCGTAGATGCCTTTCGGCTTGTCAACGTAGGCGCAGTTGCCGCTGCCTGCGATGTCTTCAGAGGTGTCGGCCATGATGAGTGAGCCTTCGCTGGCGAAGGCTGTGTCGGTGAGGGCCGCGCAATTGTCTGGTACGAATCGAATGAGGTCATCCTCGATACCGGCGGCTGTATGCGTCTTGGAATGAATCTGCCCGTAGCTCAGGACTGGCGCGCCGCTTTCGGCAAGGTCTGCTTTTGTTATTGCGAGGCCCTTGCTGAAGGATGCGCAGGCGTGCAAGGGCACGATGCGCCACCCTTGCGGAATCTCGCCGATCCAATCGACACCGGAATCCTTGTAGGCGTCGTACCGTTCCAATCCGCTCATCGCAGACCCGCCTTCGCGAGACCTTCGGCGATGGACGATTCCAATGCCTTGATGTCGTCCAGGATCCGCGTGCTCGGGCGCAGCGGCGTGTACTCGTAGAAGTACCGGGTGAACGGGATCTCGTAGCCCACCTTGTCCTTCTTCCTGTCCATCCACGCGTCCGGCGCGTACGGCTTCACCTCACGCTCGAAATACTCGTCGATGTCCTGCTTCAGCGGGATGTTCTCCGTGTCCTTGAGCGCCTTGTCCGGCTTCGGATGGCCCTTCCTATCGGTCACGATCTCGCCGTTCTCGTCGCGCAGCGGTCGTTCCACCGTCACGGTCGTGTATCCGAAATCACTCACGTCGAAGATCTTCGACGTCTTCGACTCCTCGAACGCCTCATACTCCTTGACGATGGCGCGGATCTGCTCCGCGCTCAGCTCGTTGCGCTTCGAGCCCAGCGACTTGCGCATCTTCGTGAACACGCCGTTCGCGTTGATGAGCTGCACCTTGCCGCGGCGCTCGGCGGGCTTGTCGTTGTTGAGCACCCAGATGTACGTGGCGATGCCCGTGTTGTAGAAGAAGTCATTCGGCATGGCGACGATCGCCTCCACCAGATCGCGCTCCTCCAACAGCCAACGGCGGATGTCGCTCTCACCCGAACCGGCGGCGCCGGTGAACAGGGGAGAGCCGTTCATGAACACGGCGATGCGCCCGCCGCCCTTGCCGACGGGCCGCATCTTCGAGACCATGTGCTCGATGAACAGCAGCTGGCCGTCGCTCACGCGCGGCAACCCCGCGCCGAAACGTCCGCCCTTGTCCTTGTACTCGGTCTCCACCCGGCCTTTGACCTTCTTCCAATCCACGCCATACGGCGGATTGGAGATCTGGTAGCCGAAATCCTTATCCTGAAACGCCGGGTCGGTGAGCGTATTGCCGAATGCGATGTTCCCCGCGTCGCCGCCGCGCAGCAGCATGTCCGCCTTGCAGGTCGCGAACGTCGACGGGTTCAGCTCCTGCCCGTAGCAGTAGACGTCCGTGTCCGGATAGTAGGCCTTCACCCGGTCTCTGAACATGCTCAACGCACCACCCGTGCCCGCGCACGGGTCATACACTTTCACCACCTTGTCGAGCTGCGACAGATCGTTGGAGGCTCCGGCGATAAGCAGGTCGACCGCCAGCTCCACGCCGTCACGCGGACTGAAATGCTCACCGGCCGTCTCGTTCGACATTTCGGAGAACCGCCGCAGCAGGTTCTCGTAGATGTTGCCCATCTCGGCGTCGCTCACCGCATCAGGCCCCAGATCCACCGTGCAGAACCGGTCGACGATCAGGAACAGCAGATCGTTCGCGTCCAATGATTCGATGCGGTTGAAGAAGTCGAACTTCTCGAACACGTCCAACGCGTCCGGGGAGAATCCGCGCACATAGTCTTCGAGATTCGCGAGGATGCTGTACGGCTCGCCCTTCAGCCTCTCCAACGTGTACTTGCTCGTGTTGTAGAACGGCAATCCCGAAGCGCGTCGCAACTGCTTTTCGGTCATCTTGTCCGTCAGGCCCTCGGTCAGTTTCTTGGCGGCGAGCACCTTGTCCTTCGTATTCGCCAGCACGCAGTCAAGACGCCGCAGCACCGTGAACGGCAGGATGATGTCCCCGTACTCATGCTGTTTGTAGTCGCCGCGCAGCAGGTCGGCGACCGACCAGATGAACGCCACGATCGACTGGTGATTCATCGCGATTCTCCATTCTTCTTCGAGTCTTCCACTACCGTACCAATCGACGCCCCATACCGCGCCGCATCCGCCAACGTGTCGAGCTGGAGCCGGCACAGGTCCGCCTGGCGGCGCAGCGTCTCGACGGCATGTGCGAACGCGACGATCCTGTCCTGCCGTTCGATCGGCAGCATGGGAATCTCCAGCAGCGCGGGTCGCGCCCGTTTGATCGTCATGCCTTCCAGAAGACGGGTGTTCCAAGCGCCCTCGGCCATCAACGCCACATATTCCGGATTCCATCCCTTGCCTTTCAGCCGTGCGACATGCACGGCGGGGGAGACCCTGTGCCCGCCGTCCACGTCGGCCATGGCATGGATGCCACCCATGGTCGACAGCAGAATGCTCCCCGCCTCGCTCGGCGTACCATTGCTCCAGGTTCCCGCATCGTCCAAGTCGCCCGAGACCGAAGTGGATTGACGGAACGTATGCTCGCGCACATCCTGCGCGGTCACGGCCGGCTGATCCTCCTCCGACAGGTGCCTGCGCGAACCGGCCGATTCGGCCTTGGCGGGGGCGGCGTTCCCCCTGCGGATCGTCGCGATCTCGCCCAATGGGACGATGGCGGCATCGGAGCAGTCGAACGCATGCGCGTCGAAATCCTCGATGGTGCGAATCGCCTCGGAGACGAGCGGGCGCAGTAAGGAAAGCGACGCCCTACGCCCGGCGTACGCGTCGCGTATCTCGTCGGAGCCGGGAGTGTTGAACTCCAGCCAATTCGCAGGAAGCAGCGGGGCGTGGTCTTTGCCGAGAATGTCGACCGAACGCACGATACGGGTCGCGGTCACGCCATGGGAGAACTCCTGTGAGAACCTGATGAGCACGTCACGCATCCAGGTCGGCGGTTCGTCGGAGCCCCGATATTCGTGCCGTTGCGCTCCGGCATCGATCATGATCACCGTATCGCGCGAAGGATTCGGTGCGGTCAACACCCAGACGGCCGTGGGAATCGACGTGCTGAGATACAGGTTCGCAGGCAGCGAAATGATCGCCTCCACGCAACCCGCAGCGACGAGCGCGCGCCGGATCGACGACTCGGCACGGGGGCGGAACAACGGTCCCTCGGACGTCACGACGAAGGCGCGGCCGTTGCCGGACAGGTGCGCCACGGCGTTTTCGACCCAGGCCAACGCCGAATCGCCCTTCGGAGGGACGCCATACCTCCAGCGGACATCCGATGCCGACGGCGTGGGGTCCCAACGCAAACCGAAAGGCGTCTCCGTCATGACGATGTCGGCTTGACGGTCGGGGAAGGCATCCTGCAGGAGCGAATCCCGGCGGTCCGTGCGAATCGTCACGCCATCCGTGCCCATGAGAACGAGCCGGCGGGCGGCGATCTTCACCGCATCGGTGTTGACGTCCGCGCAGTGAAGCGAGACGTGAGGTCCCGTGGTGCCGGCACTCCGCAGGGCACCGGTGAATCGGATGATGCTTTCCGCGATGCCGCAGGCGGGGTCGATCACATCGAGCGTGCCAGAGTGCTGGCTGTTCGTTGCGGAGACATATGAGGCCGCGAGTTCGGCAAGCAGAACGGAGACCGGGGCGTTCGGACAGCCGAATTCGGCGTTCATGCGCCCGCGGCTGACGATGCTGCGGTCGAGGACCATCGAGGCGAGGCGGCGGGTTTCGGCGCTCTCCAGAGACAGCAGATCGTTTGAGAATCGAAGCAGCTCTCCGATCTCACTGGGTTCGAGTCTGTTGATTCCGGAATCGGTCAAGGCGATGCCGAACAGGTCGGCATTGTCTCCGGCGTCGGCTGCGGCCTTAAGAATCGCGGCGACCAGCTGCTCGCAACGATCGGCCGTGGCTTGCGTGCCGGTGTCTGCGTCGGTGTTGGCGCCGGCGGTGTCGTCATGGCCGCACAGTTGCTTCCACGCGCCCGATAGGTCGAATCGACGGGCGGCGGTGCCCAGGGCCAGCGCCCACAGCATCAGGGACGACATCATTGCGGGGGACATCTGGCCGCGCCATTGCTCGAAGAACGACCAGGTGGACTGTTCCAGACGTGCATCCTTGAACGTGATCCCGTTCGCCTTCAGCCATGCGGCGACCTGGTCGTAATCAAACAGGGGGCGTCCGTCCTTGGAGGCGACCGGTTCGGGGAAATGCTTGTTCGCCCGGTTGCGCCAGTTCGACACGGCGGAGGGGCGTACGCCCGCCATGCGGGCGATATCCGCCGATGTGAGCGTATTTGGGGAGTGGGTGGAAGCGGCGTGTGCGTTCATCACATTCCTTCCTTCACAGTCTTCTTCTTTGTGGGACTGTATTCACATAAGACGTTGATTGCACTATAGCGTGTTGGTTGCCATAGTGCAAGTGTGAACATGGTTCACAAACTGTTTTGCTGTGAAGTTGTGATGCTGGGTGAATGCGATGGGGACTGGCGAATGTGATGGGGACTGGCGGATGTGTATGGTTTGGACGGCGAATGTGTATGGTTTGGCGGTGGATGTGTATGGTTTGGTGGCGAATGTGTACCTGAGAAGGGCGAACCTGTACGGTGGGGCCATGAAGACACGAGCAACGGCGAGAGCGAACCCATTGGAATTCCGCGGTTTTGCAACTGTTGCGCTTCCGTAGGAACCGCGTTCTTGGACCTCACCCCATGCAGAAGCGCGCCTGGAAAGTGCACATCGGTATCCGAATCGTACAGATCGGCCTTCAAACCGTACACATTGGCATCCGAAATGCGCACATCGGTGCCTGAACCATACACATCGCCCTTCACAATGGAGTGAATGGCAATGCAATGGTCTTCAAGATGGAACTCGACAAGGTGAGGAGCATGATCATGGCGGATACGACGGTATGGAACGGGTTTTCAACCCGTGGCAATACGGTCAATGGCAATACGGTCAATGGCAATATGGCCCATGACAATATAGCCCATGGCAATACGGCAAACGACGACACGGCGAACCGCACCATGGCCGGCGACGCTACCGCATCGTCGATAGACATCACCCAGATGATCGAGCTGGTGCACGAGGCCGCCCGCCGCTATGTGCTGGCGGATTCCGCGGCGGGCGCGCGCGAACGCATCACCGTCAAGGGTGTGGCCGACTTCGTCACCGAGATCGACACGAACGTGCAGGGCTTCCTCAAGGCCGCGCTCGCCGACCGTTGGCCGCACGTCGAATTCCTCGGGGAGGAGAACGGCGAACAGCACGCCGGCTTCACCGGCCTCACCTGGGTGCTCGACCCGATCGACGGCACCACGAATCTCATCCACGATTTCCGTCACAGCGCCATCTCGCTCGCCCTGCTCGACGGGGACAGAACCATCAAGGCCGTGGTGTACCAGCCGTTCAGCGGCGAGACGTTCACCGCCGAAGTGGGCCGTGGCGCCTTCCTCGACGGTCGGCCCATCCATGTGTCCGGTGAGACCGCCATGGCCAGAGCGCTCGTCAACGTGGGCACGTCGCCCTACCATCACGAGCTGGCGGAACATAACTTCGACATCATGCGCCATGTGTTCGTCGACTCGGCCGACATCCGCCGCACCGGCTCCGCCGCGCTCGACCTCGCCTATGTGGCGTGCGGCCGTGCCGACGCCTACTTCGAAATGGACATCAAATTGTGGGATTACGCGGCCGGCCGTCTGCTCGTCACCGAGGCGGGCGGCATGGTCGGCGACTGGGCGGGCCATGATCTCGGCCACAGGCTCGAGACGGGCGTGCTCGCCGGCACGCCCGCCATCTACGCCGCGTTGCGCGACCGTTATCTCGCTTGATGGTCCTGTGCGTTCGCCAAAGAGCGGGCCGCGCCTCGGCGAGAATCCCATGGTGGAGGCTGATTTCCTATAATGTGTATACGCGATGTTGAATCATTCCCTATTATGTGTAAATCTTCCATGAAAAACAATCTATAATGTTATAAAACTATGATTGCTCATAGTCTGTAATGTGATAAGAGGTGGGATTATGCTCAAGCGGAAGGCCATGGAGAGGCTGCTGTTCTGGAAGAAACACAAAACCCGGCAGGCCATGCTCGTGGACGGTGCTCGGCAGGTAGGCAAAACCCATCTGGTCAGGGCGTTCGGCAAAGCCAACTACAAGCATGTCGTGGAGATCAACTTCATCGATGACGAAGACGCGCGGGATGCGGTCAACGCTGCGCGTAACGCCAATGACCTGTTCCTCGCCATCTCCGCCTATGCGGACGCCGAACTCGTCAAGGGAGAGACGCTGATTTTCCTGGATGAGATTCAGCAATGCAAGGAGGTCACGACCAAAATCAAATTCCTCGTAGACAAGTACGGTGACTACGACTTTGTCCTGTCCGGTTCCCTGCTTGGCGTGGAACTGAAGAACACACGCTCGGTGCCTGTGGGATACCTCGACTCGATCACCATGTATCCGCTGGACTTCGAGGAATTCTGTTGGGCCAACGGTGTACCGGGCAACGTGTTCGAAGAGGCGCGTAATGCGGTAGCTGACCGTCGTGAAGTCAATGATGCGGTGCATCGGCGTCTGACCGACCTGTTCCACGAATATCTGATCGTCGGAGGCATGCCGGCCGCTGTGGCGGACTTCGTCGCAGAGCATAACGTGCAATCGCTTCGCGTCTACCAGCAGAACATCATCGACCGCTATCGTGAGGACATCTCACAGTATTCCGAAAGCGTTGGCCAATCGCGGATCATTCGCAGAATCTATGATTTGATTCCCAGCGAGCTCAACCAGCAGAACAAACGGTTCAAAGTGGCCAGCGTGGGGTCGGGCGCGCGTTATGTGCGCTACCAGGAGGAATTCCTCTGGCTGGTCGACGCCGGTGTGGCGATACCGGTATACAACGTGGACGAACCACGATATCCGCTGATGCTTGCGGAACGCTCGAACCTGTTCAAACTGTTCCTCAACGACATTGGCCTGCTGACCTGCATGTGTGGCATGGACGTGATACGTGACCTCATCAACGACCGTACCGACATCAACTACGGATCCCTCTACGAGAACGTGGTGGCTCAGGAGCTTAAGGCTCACGGATTCGGCCTCTATTATTTCAAGAACAACATGATAGGGGAGCTTGATTTCGTCATCGAGCATCCACGGGGTACGGTGACTCCCATCGAAGTGAAATCCGGCAAGACCTACAACCGCCACAGTGCGTTGAACCGCGCGCTCGCCACCCCGAACTATGGCATGAAACGGGGCATCGTCTTCGCTGAATCCAATGTGAAGGTGGGGGAGCAGGTGGATTATCTGCCGATTTACGCCGTCTCGCTGCTGGAGAACCGGTAGTTCGTCACATCACGCGGAACGAGTCGCCGCGTCGGTTGAGGTTCAGGCCGGCGCGGCGCAGCTTCAGATCCAACGTGTAGAGCGCGTTGCGGACCAGCCCCTCCTCGGCGAAGTAGCCGCCGATGCTGCGTTGCAGTTCGGACAGCTTCACGAACCGCCCGTTGGCCTTCACCAGCGTCTCCAATACGTCGTATTCCAAACGGGACAAGGGCATCGGGCGGTGTGTGCTTGCGAAATACGCCTTGCGGTTCGCGAGGTCCAACGTCAGGTCGCCGCGGATGATCATCGACCGTTGCAAGCTAGTTTGTTCTAGTTTGCAGGACGGTCTTGCGGCCGTCCGCTCCAAGTCTGACGCCGGTCGCCCGGCTGCTTGGTTCGCACTTCGCGGGGGTCTGCCTTCCGTCCTGACGGACGGCGGGTCTTGCGTCCCCTCCATGCGCGTTTAGGGTCTCCGGGGCACTCCCGGCGACCATGATGTTGATGGCCGCGTTCAGGTCGCGGTCCAGGGTCAGACCGCATTTCTCGCAGTGGTAGGTGCGCTCGTCGAGGGAGAGCTTGGCTTTCACGCTCCCGCAGTCCGAGCACATCTTGCTGCTGGGATACCAGCGGTCGATCACATGCAGTCTCGCGCCGGTCCGCAGGGTCTTGTATTCGAGTTGGCGTCGCAGTTCGGCGAAGGACGCGTCCTCGATCGTCTTGGCGAGCCGGTGGTTCCTGACCATGCCCGTCACGTTCAGATCCTCGATGCTGATGTCCGAGTATGTTCCGGCGAGCCAGGTGGTGAGCTTGTCCAGCAGGTCGCGGCGTCGGTTTGCGATGCGCGCGTGGATGCGGGCGACCTTGACGCGCGTCTTGAGACGTCGCTTTGACCCCTTGGTCTTGCGGCTCAGCGCTCTCTGCGCGCGTTTCAGCCGGCGTTCGGCCGTTCTGAGCGTGTGCGGGTTGTCGATGACGGTGCCGTCCGAGAGCGTGGCGAGCGTTTTGACGCCCAGATCGACGCCGACCGCCCCTCCCTGCGGGGTTCGTTTCGCCGTCGGGTCGGCGCGTTCGACGGTCAACGCGGCGTACCAGCGTCCCGCGCGGCACGAGACCGTCATGCGCAGCACCCTCGCCCCGTCCACGCGTCCCGTCACGTCCTCCATGCAGTGCACGCGGCCGATACGCGGCAGCCGCAACGCCTTCGGGTCGTCCTTGACGAGGCCGAAGCTGCCGGTCGTGTACGCGAACCGGGGAGTGGCGCGGTCCTTCGCCTTGAACCTCGGGAAGCCGACCCTGCGTCCCCTCCGTTCGCCCTTGCGGCTTTTCGACCAGTTCGACAGGGCGTCCGCCAACGATTCAAGCCCGCTGCCGTACGCCTCCTTCGAGTTCTCCCGCCACCACGTTTTCCCGTCCGCATCCACGGCCAGCGTGTCCTTGTTCGCGTTCCACCAGCGGCGCAGCGCATACAGGGACCATTCCGGCCCCTCCCCGGCCTCGATGGCGGCCTTGACATGGGCGAGACCCGCGTTGTACGCGAACCGAGCCGCCCCCGCGTGCGACAGCAGCAGCCGTTCCTGCGCCGGCGTCGGGTCCAACGCCACCCTGACGGCCTCAAGCATCACGCGCCGCCCTCAACGCGGCCTCCGCCTTGCTCTTCGCCGCGCGCCGCCCGTACAGTCGGGCGCACAACGAGGTCAACACCTCGGTCATGTCACGCACCAAGTCGTCGTCCCACTCCGAATCGTCCACGACGATCAGTCGTCGTCCCTGCGCGTTCAACGCGGATTCGACCAGTCCCGCGTTCATACGGGCCAGACGATCCCGATGCTCCACGATGATCGTGCCCACGGTCGGGTCGGCGAGGACGCGGTTCAATTTGCGACGTTTGTCGTTCATGCCGGAACCGGTCTCCGATACGACCTCGATGTCCCCTGCCCCCAGATCGATGGCGAACGCCTTCAACCTGTCCGCCTGACGTTGCAAGTCGGCTTTCCGATCGGAGGACGAGACACGCGCATAGCACACGACGCGCGAACCGGTCGCCGGCACATCCGCCTTCTCATACTTCGGGTCGTGGACCAGCCACACGCTCCCCGACTTCTCCACGGGAACAGGCATACGGTTCTCACGGCACCACTTCCACACCGTCTGCTCGTTCAAACCCTCACGAGCCGCCCATTCCTTCGCACGCACAGGCAAATCATATCACACGCCAACAAGGCAAAACAAACCAAAGCCTCAGCAGTTCACAACCCCGCGCCCAATCCGTTCGATTCGCGCGACAGCATCTCCACGTAGGCGAGCAGCTCCGTATCGGAGAACGGCATGTGCAGCGTCGCGTCGGGGGAGTGCTCGGGCTTGGGTGCGGCGGTGGTCGTGAGCAGCAGCGTGCGCACGTGCGGCGTCACGGAGGACGCCTGGGCGAGCGCCTGCGGCGTGTCGACGACGACCACGTCGAACGGCGCGTTCTCATCGTCGCGCAGCGCATCCGTGATCGCCGAGCCGAACGTTCCCGCCAACGCCGGTTCCACCGTGGTCACGACGTGCCCGGCGCGTTCGAACGTCCCGGCGATCGCGCGGGACAATGCCACGCCTTCCACCGCCACCAGAAGTCTCATGATCCGCCTCCTGCACGCCAAGTGTAGTAGCGTCGGCGTGGCATCGGAGCCTCGCGTCCGACGGACCACCCTCAGTCACGCTTCGCGTGACAGCTCCCGCCGGCGGGAGCGGGATGGGGAAGTCGATGGGGGATGACGGATCACCCTCGGTCACGCTTCGCGTGACAGCTCCCGCCGGCGGGAGCTGGGAAGGAAATCAGCCGATGAAGGCGATCGCGGCGGGCAGATCGGTGCCGGAGCCATCGCGGCGCATGTCCGGCTTCGGCAGTTCGACCGGCGCGCCCGAATCGGTGGAGGCGTTGAGCGGATACGCGCCCACATACGCGGCGATCAGCGTGTTCTGGCCCTTGAGGAAGCGCTGCGAACGCACGCCGCCCGTCGCGCGGCCCTTCGTCGGGTACATCTCCAGCGGCGTCACCTTCGCCGAACCGTTCTCGGTGCCGGGCAACGCCTCGGCGTCGCCGGCCACGGTGAACACCACCGCGCCGGACGCGGACGCCAATCCGTTCTCGCCTTCCTCGTACGTCCACGTGACCTTGCCGGCCGGTATGACGGCGAACGCGAGCACGCGCGCCCCCGCGGCCAGACGGATGCCGGCCATGCCGCCGGCGGTACGGCCCTGCGGGCGCACGTTCTTCGCCTCGAACGTGAGCAGCGACGCGTCGGATGCGACGAACACGATGCGGTCATCGTCAGCGGCCGGCGCGGCGGCCAGCACCTCGTCGCCGTCCTTCAGATCGATGACCTGCCACGAATCCATCGTCGTCGGAGCCTCGCGGTTCCAGCGCTTCACGACGCCGCCGCGTGTGCCGATCGCAAGCGGCGGCAGCGTGCCGCCCTCCTCGGACGGTTCCATCGCGAACGCGGCGACCACATGCTCGCCGTCGATCGGTTCGGTGCTTTCGGTCATGCCGATCAGCTCGTCGGCCTTCACGCCGCCGGCCACGCTCAGCGTTTCGGAGGCGGGCAACGCCGGGAGCTCGACCGCATGCGACAGCACGAGACGTCCCGCCGACGTGACCAACGCGAACGTGGAACGCGTGGTCGTCGGGAAGATCGCGCGGATCTGGTCGTCCACCGCGCGCTTGTCGGACGCGGAGCGCGCCGCGTACACGTCCATCGCGCTCGGCGTGGTACGCGCGATCAGTCCGGTCGCGCTCAGCATCACCACGCACGGCTCGTCGTCGATCTGCAGCGCGGCGGCGACCGGCGCCTCCTCGCCCGCCTTCTTCGCGGCGGCCGTCGCGGCGGCCACGTCGGCGGCGACTGACGAGACGGTGGCCGCGTCGCGTGCGGCCTGCAGCGCCTCGCGCGAGACCGAGGAGTCGTCGCCCTTCGCGACGACCGGCGCGAGCGAGCCGTCCGGCCCCTCATCGAGCAGCACGGTGCGGCGCGGCGTGCCGTACTTCGCGACCGTCTCGTCCATCTCGCGCACGACCACGCGGTCCAATTCGGCCGCGGAGGCGAGAATGCGCTCCAGCTCCTCGATGCGCTTCTTCAGGTCGTCGCGCTCCGCCTCCAGTTCGATGCGGCTCATGCGCGTCAGGCGACGCAGACGAAGATCGAGGATGTACTGCGCCTGCACCTCGTCCAGGTCGAACACGGCCATCAGCCGGTTCTTCGCCGTGTCCGCGTCGTCGGAGGTGCGGATCACCTGGATCACCTCGTCGATGTCCACCATGGCGAGCAGCAGGCCCTCCACCAGATGCAGGCGCTCCAACGCCTTCCTGCGGCGGAATTCGCTACGGCGGCGCACCACCACGCGGCGATGCTCCACCCACACCTGCAAGAGCTCCTTCAGACCCATCGTGTGCGGGCGTCCGTCGACCAGCGCCACGTTGTTGATGGTGAAGTTGTCCTGCAACGGCGTGTGCTTGAACAGCTGCGCGAGCACCGCGTTCGGGTCGTAGCCGGTCTTGATCTCGATGACGATGCGCGTGCCGTTATGGCGGTCCGTCAGGTCGATGGCGCTGGTGATGCCCTCCAGCTTGCGGCTCTTCACACCCTCCGAGATGCGTTCCAGCACGCGCTCCGGCCCCACCATGAACGGCAGCTCGGTCACGACGATCGCCTTCTTGCGGGCGGTCACGTTCTCGATGTGCGTCTTCGAGCGGGTGGTGAGCGTGCCGCGGCCCGTCTCGTACGCCTCGCGGATGCCGTTGCGGCCGATGACGATGCCGCCGCCCGGCCAGTCCGGTCCGGGCACGTAGTGCATGAGCTCCTCGAGCGTCGCGTCCGGATGCGCCATCAGATGCTTCGCCGCGGCGACCACCTCGCCGAGGTTGTGCGTGGCCATGTTCGTCGCCATGCCCACCGCGATGCCCGAGCCGCCGTTGACCAGCAGGTTCGGGATGGCCGACGGCAGCACCGTCGGCTCCTTGAGCTTGTTGTCGTAGTTCGGCGTGAAGTCGACCGTGTCCTCGTCGATGTCGGCGTTCATCGCCAGTGCGGCCGGGCCCAGACGTGCCTCCGTGTAACGCGAGGCCGCCGGACCGTCATCGAGCGAACCGAAGTTGCCGTGGCCGTCCACGAGCGGCAGCCGCATCGCGAACGGCTGGGCGAGACGCACCATCGCCTCGTAGATCGCGGAGTCGCCGTGCGGGTGCAGCTTGCCCATCACCTCGCCGACCACGCGCGCCGACTTCATGTACGGGCGGTCCGGGGTCAGGTTCATCTGGCCCATCTGGTAGATGATGCGCCGCTGCACCGGCTTCAGGCCGTCACGCGCGTCCGGCAGCGCACGCGCGTAGATCACCGAATACGCGTATTCGAGGAACGACTTGCTCATCTCCTCGTTCAACGGCGTTTCGACGATATGCTCCTTCACCGTGCGCGGATCGTACGCGGCGGCTGCGGACCTGCGGTGTGATGCCATATGAAGGACTCCCTGAAGACGATTGAAAACCCGCAACATATTATCATGCCGCCCCAGTCGTCGGACCGGCGCCCGCGGACTACTACTATGGGAAGGCATGAGTGTTCAGACGCCTGAGATGGAAGAGCTGCTGCGATTGACCGATACCGCCCGATACGGGGATTGGACGGCCGGCAGCGGCGTCGGCGGCAGTGAAGGCGATGCTGTGGCCATCCGCGGCGGCGCGCGGCACCTGTCCTCCGTACTGCCCGCCATCTCGGCCGCGATCGGGCATCCTACGCCCACGCGCGTCCACCCCGATCCGAAGGCGCTGCAATCCGCGCTCGGCCTGCCCGACGCGCGTTCCGCGATCGTCGTGCTCGTGGACGGCCTCGGCTACTGGAACCTCGCCATGCGCCTCGGCCACGCCCCCTACCTGCGTGCGCTCATGCGCGACTCCGTCAACCAGCGGCCCATCTCCACGTGCGCGCCGAGCACCACCGTCGCCGCGATGGCCACGTTCGGCACCGGCACCTGCCCGGGACTGACGGGCATGGCCGGCTACACGCAGCTGGAACCGGCATCCGGCCGCCTCATGCAGCTCATCCAGTTCAAGGACGCGCTCGCCCCCAAGCCGGCCACCACCGCGGCCCGATTCGCGCCGCAACCCGTCGACCCGATCGTCGACCCGCATGATCTGCAGCGCGAGCCCACCGTGTTCGAGCGTCTCGCCGCCGAAGGCGTGCCCGTCACCAGCTCCGGTCTCGCCAAGTTCAAGGGGTCGCCACTCACCGAGGCGGCGTTGCGCGGTGGAACCTACGTGTCCGGCGTGACGCCGCGCGACCGCGTGCGCGCCGCCGCGCGGGCCGTGCGCGAGCCGGGGCTTGCCTACCTGTACATCCGCGACGCCGACAAGGTCGGCCACAACCACGGCTGGGATTCGGAGCAGTGGATCGGCACGTTCGAGCGCATTGACGCGCAATTGGCGACGCTCAGGCGCGAAGCGCCCAAGGGCACGCTCATCGTCATCGTCGCCGATCACGGCATGGTCATGTCCGATGAGCATGAGCGCATCGACATCGCCGTCGAACCGACGCTCGCGCAGGGTGTGCGCCTAGTGGGCGGAGAGCCGCGCGCGCTCATGCTTTACGCCGAGCCGGACGAAGATCCGGAGAGCATCGCCGCGCGGTGGCGCGACCGGCTGGGGGAGAAGGCGCTGGTGCGCACGAAGGGTGAGGCCATCGCCGACGGCCTGTTCGGGCCGGTCGACGCGCGCGTCGAGGCGATGCTCGGCGACGTGATCGTGCAGGCCGCGGGCCATGTCACGCTCGTCGACAGCCGCACCCAGACGGACAAGGCGACGAGACTGCCCAGCGTGCACGGTTCCCAGACCATGCTGGAAATGGACATCCCCTGCCTCGTCGACATGGCCTGACGGCTGTCGATGAGACAGGGGACTGACTGACGGTGCGGTGGTGTCGCGGTGCTCGCCGTGACACCACCATCGCGATTACTCGCCGAAGAGAATCTCGTCCCAGCTGGGGACGGCGGAACGGCCCGAACGACGTCGTGCCGTCTCCGCGCGATCCGTGCGAGGGCGTTCCTCGGCCGCGGGAGCGGCAGGTGCGGCGGGCTGTTCCACATCCGCGACATCCGCCAGACGCGTCGGGTCGCCGAGGCGTCCGGCATCCGCGGCACCGTCGGCGTTCTGGTTCGGCGGCAGTTCCACATTCGGGCGGAACACGGGAATGTCGTCCGTGGTCGTCGCCGTCGACGGGTCCGCCGCGGCGGCGCCCGATTCCGTCGGCTCGGGGCGCATGGCCGGCAGCGAGGGGGAGGGCAATGCGACCGGGGATGCGCCCGTCGCGCCCGCCGTCGTTCCGTCCGCTCCGGTCTCGCCGACGACGGGAGCGGACGGAACAGAAGCCGGCCCAGTCGCGGCATTGCCGGCCGCGTCCCGCGCTTCGGCAGGTGCGGCCCCCAAGCTGACGGGGAACGATTCGCGTCCTGACGACGGCTGCGCGGCGACGGGCCTCGTGATCGACGGTGCGCCGGCGACGCCGCTCGCCGCCGCCGAAGCGCCGTCCGGACCGACGCCGAGGCTCTGCTCGCCGATCAGCTTGCGTGCGGCGGCGTTGAGACAGACCACGGAATTGTCGTGCATGTCCCACGTCCATTCCGCGTGGACCTTGCGTCCCGCGGACATGAAGCGCGCGACGATATGCCACGGCTCATGGTGGCGTCGGGTCGCCGACCATGTGAGCGTATTGCGGTCGACGCGCGCCGCCAGCAGCGTCATGTCGATGATCTCCTCGAGCGTGCGTAGACGCGACTCCTTCGGAGCCGGCACCCGTTTGAACTGTTCGATCGCATACTGCTTCTCCGTCTGCACCGAAGCGGAGAAGCGGCGCACCAGCGCCTCGGCCAGACCGTAGCGGGCCGCCACCTTCGCCGGGTCGGCCCCCGCGCGGATCAGCTGCTGGATCTGCGAGATCGGCAGGGTGTCCGTCGTATGCGGTTCACGACGCTTCAACGTCTCGGAACGGATCTGCTTGGCCTCAAGCAGGGCCCGCTCCAACGCGTCGTCCACCGTGACGACGAAACGCTCACCACCCGCTTCGAACACCAGGTCGCCGGCGTCGGAGACATGGTCGAGACGGGCTCCCCGAGGCGAATTGTCAGGCATGCGCGCACCACTTTCCTCAAAAACTTGTATCACAATACAGTATGCCCCACGTGTCGAACTTTACGAGTATTTGAAATCGTGTATTCTATGGGCGAGTAAACCAGTCTTCGGGCCCCGCGCCATGCGGCGTGCCCCGTGCCATGAAAGGATCGCGATGGCTCAGGATTATGATTCCCCCCGCAATAAGGACGAGGATGAGGAATCGCTGCAGGCTCTGGGTAAGGGCTCGCAGAACTCATCGAGCGACATCGACGACGACGAGAACGCCATTGCCGAGGACTACGAGCTGCCGGGCGCGGACCTGAGCAACGAGGATTCCTCGGTGACGGTCATCCCGATGCAGGGCGACGAATTCATCTGCTCCGAATGCTTCCTTGTCAAGCACCGCAGCCAGCTCGCCTACATGACCGACGACGGCCAGCCCGTGTGCCAGGAGTGCGCTGCCTGATGACTTTCGACCCCGCGTACAACGAACCCGAGAACACGGAGGTTCTCGTCAAGGCCGTGAATCCGGAACAGCCGGCCGAACTCGCCCGGCTGTTCTACGCCCACGCGGGCGACGCGGGCGCCGACCTGCGTGCCGCCGAGGCGTTCGAGCTCAAGCCGTTCCAGCGCGCCCTCGTGCCGACCGGCGTGGCCATCGCGCTGCCGGCAGGCTACGTGGGGCTCGTGCATCCGCGTTCCGGTCTCGCCGTCAAGCAGGGCGTCACCGTGCTCAACGCGCCCGGCACCATCGACGCCGGCTACCGCGGTGAGATCAAGGTGCCGCTCATCAACCTCGACCCCGAACGCACCGTGTGCTTCGAGGTCGGCGACCGCATCGCGCAGCTCGTGATCCAGCGTTATGTCGAAGCGAGGTTCGTCCCCGCTGAAGCGCTGCCCGGATCCGACCGCGCGGAACGCGGATTCGGCTCCACGGGAGTCGCCTGACACGCGGTAGGATAAACGCGACGGCGTGTCCCGCATGTGTTCGGGCGCGTTAGGATGGAAATCCACACGAGCGAGGGAGGTGCGCCATGGCGGGCGACGATATGGAATTCGATTCCGCACGCAAACTGGGATGCGAGGTCAGCACCGATCCGATCAATCCGCTGCTGCCGATCATGCAGGCGTGCCGCGTGCACCATCCCGGCGAGGACCTGACCATCCTCGAACGCGCGTACCGGCGCGCCGTGATCCAGCATTCCGCGCAGCGGCGCAAGTCCGGCGAACCGTACATCATCCACCCGCTCGCCGTCGCGCAGATCCTCGCCGACCTCGGCATGGGTCCGCTGGTCGTGGCCGCCGGCCTCCTGCACGACACGGTGGAGGACACCGACTACACGCTCGACCAGTGCCGCGCCGAATTCGGCGACACCGTCACCGGCCTCGTGGACGGCGTCACCAAGCTCTCCAAGATGGAGTACGGCGATTCGGCGCAGGCCGAGACCATCCGCAAGATGGTCGTCGCGATGAGCCGCGACGTGCGCGTGCTCGTCGTCAAGCTCGCCGACCGCGTGCACAACGCGCGCACCTGGCGCTACGTGAAGACCTCCAGCGCCGTGAAGAAGGCGCACGAGACGCTCGACGTGTACGCGCCGCTCGCCAACCGCCTCGGCATGAACGCCATCAAGACCGAGCTCGAGGAGCTGAGCTTCAAGGTCATCTACCCGAAGATCTACAACGAGATCGTCGTGCTCGTCGCCCGCAGGGCCGGCCAGCGCGACGTGTACCTCAAGCAGATCCTCGCCGAGATCAACGAGGATCTCGATGCGCAGCACATCAAGGCGTACGTGACCGGACGCCCGAAGGACTACTTCTCCATCTATCAGAAGATGATCGTGCGTGGCCACGATTTCGCCAATATCTACGATCTGGTGGGCGTGCGCATCATCGTCGATTCGATTCAGGACTGCTATGCGGCGCTCGGCGCCGTGCATGCGCGGTGGAACCCGGTTCCCGGCCGGTTCAAGGACTACATCGCGATGCCGAAGCTCAACATGTACCAGTCGCTGCACACCACGGTGGTCGGCCCCGGTGGCAAGCCCGTCGAGATCCAGATCCGCACGTGGGACATGCACCGCCGCGCCGAATTCGGCATCGCCGCGCACTGGAAGTACAAGGAGAACGGCCAGGCGGGCCGCGCCCTGAGCTCGCCGGACAAGTCCGACCGCAAGCGCGAGGGCTCCGAGAACCAGGAGCTGAGCGAGGCCGACAACCTCAAATGGATCCAGCAGCTCGCCGATTGGACCTCCGAGACCCCCGACTCCAACGAGTTCCTCGGCTCACTCAAAGAGGATCTCGGTTCGGCCGAAGTGTACGTGTTCACGCCGAAGGGCAAGATCATCTCGCTGCCGGCGGCCGCCACCCCCATCGACTTCGCCTACGCGGTGCACACCGAGGTCGGCCACCGCACGATGGGCGCGCGCGTCAACGGGCGTCTCGTCCCGCTCGACACGAAGCTCGAGAACGGCGACACCGTCGAGATCCTCACCTCCAAGTCGGACACGGCCGGCCCGTCGCGCGACTGGCTGAGCTTCGCGAAAAGCCCGAAGGCTCGCAACAAGATCCGCCAGTGGTTCTCCAAGGAGCGCCGCTCCGAGGCGATCGAGGAGGGCCGCGACGAGCTGACGCGCGCCATGCGCAAGCGCAGTCTGCCCATCAACACGCTGCTTACGCCCGAGGCGCTGATCGGCGTGGCGGACGAGCTCAACTTCCCGAACGCGGACGGCCTGTTCGCCGCGATCGGCGACGGCCAGATCTCCACGCAGAACGTCATCTCGCATCTCGTCAAGGACGCGGGCGCCGACGAGGTCGACGAGGAGATCGAGCAGGAGGTCCTGCCGCTCAAGCCCGTCGAGACGCGTCAGAAGACGAACAGCAGCTCCGGCGTGTCCGTCAAGGGCGTCGGCGACGTGTGGGTCAAGCTCGCCCGCTGCTGCATGCCCGTGCCCGGCGACAAGATCATCGGCTTCATCACGCGCAACCAGGGCGTGTCCGTGCATCGCACCGACTGCCAGAACATGATCGACCTCCAGCGCCGCCAGCCCGAACGCGTCGTCGAGGTCGAATGGACGAGCACCAAGGGCGTGTTCATGGTCAAGATCCAGGTGGAGGCGCTCGACCGTCGCAACCTGCTCTCCGACGTGACCCGCGTGCTCTCCGACCACGGGGTGAACATCATCTCCGGCTCGATCTCCACCGGCTCCGACCGCGTGGCCACCAGCCAGTTCAGTTTCGAGATGGCCGACCCGCAGCATCTCAACACGCTGCTCGCCGCCGTGCGCAAGATCGAGGGCGTGTTCGACGTGTACCGCATCACCGGCGCGAAGGACTCCGCCGAACCGCGTCTGCGCCGCATGCAGTAAGCGTGCGCGCTATAAGCAACGTCGATTACGACGCCGCGTTGCGCGCGGCAAACGTTTGTATAGTGGCGAAGCGTTGGGAACGACGAAAGCCGTTCACCGCCGATATGAATGATGTGATGAGAGAGGAAACCATCATGCGCTTCACCAAGTCCGCTGCGGCCGCCCTGGCCGTCGTCGCCGTCGCCGCGCTCGGCCTGTCCGCCTGCGGCAACTCGTCCACCGCCACCAGCAAGGAGGACGACAAGACCATCACCGTGGCCGCCAGCCCGACCCCGCACGCCGAGATCCTCAACAAGGCCGTCAAGCCGCTCGTCGAGAAGGACGGCTACAAGCTCGAGGTCAAGGAGTTCACCGACTACGTGCAGCCGAACACCGCCACCGAGGATGGCGAGGTTGACGCCAACTACTTCCAGCACAAGCCGTACCTCGACAACTTCAACAAGGAGAAGGGCACCCACCTCGTCTCCGTCGAGACCGTGCACTTCGAGCCGTTCGGCCTGTACCCGGGCAAGACCAAGAGCATCGCCGACCTCAAGGACGGCGCCGTCGTGGCCGTCCCGAACGACGCCACCAACGAGGCCCGCGCCCTCCTGCTCCTGCAGGACGCCGGCCTGATCAAGCTCAAGGATCCGGAGGACATCAACGCCACGCCGAAGGACATCACATCCAACCCGAAGAACCTCCAGTTCAAGGAGCTTGAGGCCGCCGTCGTGCCGACCGTCATCAACGATGTCGATATCGCCGCCCTCAACGGCAACTACGCTATCCAGGCCGGCTTCGACGTGACCAAGGACGCCCTGCAGATCGAGAAGGCCGACGGCCTCGCCGCCAAGACCTACGCGAACATCCTGGTCGTCAAGAAGGGCAACGAGAACACCGCCAAGACCAAGGAGCTCAAGAAGGCCCTCAACTCCAGCGAGGTCCGCGACTACATCAACGACAACTACAAGGGCGCCGTCGTCCCGGTCTTCTGATCCGCGCAAACCCCAACGGGGACTCGACGGGGACAGGCGAGACATGCCATCCGATACAATGCCGCACGGTATGGGCGCATGCCCGACGTGCGGCATTGCCGTGTCCGACGGATGCGGTCCGGCCTCAGGGGGCCGGTTCCGCGCATGCACGGTCCGATTCCATGACAACCACACGGTAAGGAACACTCGATGATCCAATTCGAGCATATGAAGAAAAGCTACGGCGTTGGTGCGGACGCCCACGAGGTCCTGCACGACGTCGACTTCACCATCCACGACGGCGAGGTCTTCGGCATCCTCGGCTCGTCCGGCGCCGGCAAGTCCACGCTGGTGCGCACCATCAACCTGTTGGAGCGTCCCACCGGCGGACGCATCCTCATCGACGGCGTCGATATCTCCAACGCCACCGGCAAGGAACTCAAGGCGCTGCGCGCGAAGATCGGCATGATCTTCCAGAACTTCAACCTGTTCCAGCAGCGCACCGTGCTGCGCAACATCACGTTCCCGCTGGAGCTCGCCGGCAAGCCGAAGGCGCAGCGCGTCGCCCGCGCCGAACGCCTCCTCAAGCTCGTCGGCCTCGAGGAGTACGCCGACCGCTATCCGAGCCAGCTGTCCGGCGGCCAGCAGCAGCGCGTCGCCATCGCCCGCGCCCTCGCCAACGAACCGAAGATCATGCTGTGCGACGAGGCGACCAGCGCCCTCGACTCCACTACCACCGTGCAGATCCTCGACCTGCTGCGCCGCATCAACCGCGAACTCGGCGTCACGCTCGTGGTCATTACCCACTCGTTGTCCGTGGCGCGCAACATCTGCGACCGCGTCGCCATGATCGACGGCGGCAATATCGTCGAAATGGGCGAGACCGCCGAACTGTTCGCGAACCCGAAGAGCGACATCCTCAAGGCCCTGATCGCCAGCGCCGAGGAACAGAACGGACGCGACGAGGACGAGGACGGCACGCCGGTCGCCCCGGCCGCGGGCGCCGCCGAGAACGAGGAGGCACGCTGACATGGGACAGACCATCACCGAATTCATCGCGAACTACGGCGAGCTCATGCTCGAAGGCACGCGTGACACGCTCGTCATGACCGGCGTGTCCACGCTGCTCGCCTACGTGCTCGGCGTGCCGCTCGGCGTGCTGCTCACCATCACCGGAGCGAAGTCCATTTGGCCGAACCGGCCGCTCAACACCGTGCTCGGCTGGATCGTGAACATCGGACGATCCATCCCGTTCATCATCCTGCTCGTCGCCATCATCCCGTTCACGCGCCTCATCGTCGGCACGTCGCTCGGCGTCGAAGGTGCGATGGTGCCGCTCGTCATCTCGGCCGCGCCGTTCGTGGCGCGCGTCGTCGAGCAATCCCTCGCCGACGTGGACGGCGGCCTCATCGAGGCCGCGCAGAGCTTCGGTGCGAACAACTGGCAGATCGTCACCAAGGTGCTGCTGTTCGAAAGCCTGCCGTCCCTCGTGCGTGGCGCCGCCATCACGTTCATCAACCTGTTCGGCTACTCGGCCATGGCCGGCACCGTGGGCGCCGGCGGCCTGGGCGACATCGCCATCCGCTACGGCTACCAGCGCTACGAGTACGACGTGATGCTCGTCGCCGTGATCCTGAGCGTCATCCTCGTGCAGATCATCCAGTCGTTCGGCGATTGGCTCGCCAAGCGCATCGACCATCACGCGCGCTGACCGGCGGCCTAGGCCCCGGTCCAAACCCTGTGACGTATGGCGCGGGCCCGGCTCCATTCCCCTGAAGGGGAGGGGAGCCGGGCCCGCCGTCGTCTTGCGACTATGACAGACTTGGCGCTATGACAACCATCATCATGCGCACCTCCGAAGGTGACATCACGATCAACCTGTTCGACGACAAGGCCCCGGAGACGGTGAAGAACTTCCTCGGCCTCGCCACCGGCGAGAAGGAGTGGGCGGACCCGTACACCGGCCAGCCCTCCCACGAGAAGTTCTACAACGGCCTGAGCTTCCACCGCATCATCAAGGACTTCATGATCCAGGGCGGCTGCCCGCTCGGCAACGGCACCGGCGGTCCCGGCTACGACTTCGACGACGAGATCGACCCGTCGCTCAAGTTCGACCGCCCGTACCTGCTCGCCATGGCGAACGCCGGCCTGCGCCGCGGCCGCGACGGCAAGATCCACGGCACCAACGGCTCCCAGTTCTTCATCACCACCGTGCCGACCCCGTGGCTCGACGGCCACCACACGATCTTCGGCGAGGTCGCCGACGACCAGTCCAAGGCCGTTGTCGACAAGCTCGAAGCGCTGCCGACCGACCGGATGGATCGTCCGACCGAACCGGCCGTGATCCTGTCCGTCGACGTCGCCGAGTGACGATCCGGCATCTTCGACGCTGATACGGTGGCCGGGTTCCTGATGGGGAGCCCGGCCACCGTCCGTTCCGGACGATTCCCAGTCGCCTACAGCACGTGGAAGTGCTTCAGGGCGTTCATCACGCCGTCGTGGTCGACGTCGTCGGTCACGTAGTCGGCGGCCGCCTTCGGCCCTTCGGTCGCGTTGCCCATCGCCACGCCGATACCGGCGAACTCCAGCATCGTCACGTCGTTGCCGCCGTCGCCGAACGCCATCACCTGCTCGCGCGTCCAGCCGTAGTGGCGCATGAAGCGTTCCATGCCCTTCGGCTTGCCGCCGTCCGCCGGAATCAGGTCGACGAAGTCCGGATGCCAGCGCACGCCCTGCACGTTCGCGCATAGCGAGACGATCTCACGTTCCTGCTCGTCGTCGATGTACGGGCTCACCTGGAACGTCTCATGCGTCTCGGGGCGCGTGTGCGGGTCGTCGACGAACACCTTCGGCGCGGTTTTGCCGAGCTGACGCCACGTGGCGCGCATCGGCTCGGTCACTTGGTTGAAGTACACGTAGTCGGACTCGCAGAAGTTCGCCACCACGTCCGGGTTGCGGTCCAGCCATGCGACGATCGTGCGCACGTCCCGCGGGTCGAGCGACTCCTTCTTCAGGAACCCGTGGTCGTCCACGCAGTACTGGCCGTTCAGGCCGACGATGCCGTCGAACGTAACCGGGATCATGTCGAGCACGACGGTCATGTGGCTGGGCGCGCGCCCCGAGCAGATGAACACCTTCACGCCCTTCGCCTGTAGCTGGTGCAGCGCGTCGATCGTGGACTGCGGGATCGTGTGCGTCACGAAGCTGGTGAGCGTGCCGTCGATGTCGAAGAACACGGCGCGGATGTCGGGCGTGGTCATGCTGCCTCCTTGCGGGAATCGCCTGGATGTCGGTCTGGTCTGCACACCAGTTTAGGGAGACGCACGCGGCGACACCCGTAACGGATATCGGAATCGCCTCCGGACGTGTCGGCTCCGGACACGCGTGTGCGACCTACAATCGGGCGTATGAGCGAACGCAACGACACCGACCATACAGACCACGCGACCGACATCACCGCCTCCGCAGTCGTCGGGCACGTCGAGGCCGATCCCGACCTCGTCGCCATCCGGCATTATCTGCACGCGCATCCGGAACGCAGCTTCAAGGAGTACGACACCAGCATCTACCTTGCCGACCAGCTGAAGGCGCACGGCGTGGAGGTGCTCGACAACCCGCTCGCCACCGGTGTCGTCGGACTCATCCGCGGCGAAGGCGGTCCCGGCCCGCGCGTCGCCCTGCGCGCCGACATCGACGGCCTGCCCATCGTCGAGGACACGGGACTGCCGTTCACCTCCGTCAACGAGGGCGTCATGCACGGCTGTGGGCACGACCTGCACATGACCGGACTGCTCGGTGCCGCGTTCTGGCTCGCCGACCACCGCGACCGTTTCGCCGGCAGTGTGAAGATTCTCTTCCAGCCGAGCGAGGAGACCGGCCAGGGCGCGTTCGCGATGCTCGACGCGGGGCTGCTTGACGACGTGGATGCGATCATCGGCACGCACAACAACCCGAACTACGCGCCCGGCGAGGTCGCGGTCGGCGTCGATCCGATGATGGCCGGCTGCGTGCGTTTCCAGGTGACGCTCCACGCGGAAGGCACGCACGCCGGATATCCGCACAAGGGCACCGGCCCGATCGAGGCGCTCGCGTCGATGGTGCTCGAACTGCAGACCATCGTCAGCCGCAACGTCAACGCGCTGCATCCGCTCGTCCTGTCCATCACCGAGGTGCATGGCGGGCACGTGTGGAACGTCGTACCCGCCGAAGCCGGCTTCCAGGGCACCGTGCGCTACTTCCACAAGGAGGACAGCCTGCTCGCCGAACGCCGGTTCCGCGCGGTGGTGGAACACACGGCCGAGGCGTTCGGCATCACGGCGGACGTCTCATGGGACGACTTCCAGGATCCGGTCGTCTCCGACGCGCCGCTCGCGCGCGCCGTCGCCGCCGACGTGCGCGGCTACGCGGCCCTGGAGCCGATCCGGCCGTCCATGGCGGGGGAGGACTTCTGCGAGTTCGCGCGCACGACGCGATCCGTGTTCGCGTTCATCGGATCGAACGGCGGCGACGGGTGCGCCGACTGGCATAGTCCGCGTTTCGTCGGCCTCGACGCGTCGATCCCCACGTTCGTCGACTTCTACGTGAACGCCGCGCTGCGCGTGCTCGCCGAACTCGGCGCCTCCGGTTCCGGCGACGGCCGAGGTGCCGCGCGTTGACGGGATAGGATAGGGAGACATGACACAGATTCGCTTCGCACTCGCCCAGATCGACACCTGCGTCGGCGCGCTCGACGCCAACGCCGCCAAGGTGCTCGACTACAGCCGCCGCGCCGCCGCGGATGGCGCCCAGGTCGTCGTCTTCCCGGAGATGACGCTCACCGGATACCCGATCGAGGATCTCGCCCTGCGCCGCACCTTCCGCCAGGCCGCATGGGACAAGGCCAACGAGCTCGCCGCCTCGCTGAGGAAGGAGGGGCTGCGCGACCTGTACGTGGTGGTCGGCACCGTCGGCACCGACCATGAGACCTCCAAGCCGTACAACCGTCTCGTCGTCCTGCACGACGGCGTCGTATGGTCCGGCTACGACAAGCACTTCCTGCCGAACTACGGCGTGTTCGACGAGTTCCGCATCTTCAAGGCCGGCGAACGCTCCGTCGTGCTCGACGTGGATGGCGCCCGCCTCGGCGTCGCCATCTGCGAGGACATCTGGCAGGATGGCGGTCCCGTCGCCGAACTCGCGGGACGCGACATCGACGCGCTCGTCACGATCAACGGCTCCCCGTACGAGGAAGGCAAGACCGACGTTCGTCTCGAACTGGCGAAACGTCGCGCCGCCGAGGTCGAGGCCCCGCTCATCTACGTGAACCAGGTCGGCGGCCAAGACGACCTCGTCTTCGACGGCGGCAGCTTCGTCGTCGACGCCGACGGCACGTTGCTCGAACGTTCTCCCATGTTCATGGAGGATCTCGCCTACTGGACGCTCGACACGGACAGGATGCATCAAGAGAAGGCCGCGATCACACCGAGGCTCGACCCGGACGAGGAGGTGTACACCGCCTGCGTGCTCGGACTCAAGGACTACATGGCCAAGAACGGCTTCAAGGGCGTCACGCTCGGTCTGTCCGGCGGCATCGATTCCGCACTCGTCGCCGCCATGGCGGCCGACGCGGTCGGCGGCGCCAACGTACACGGCATCTCCATGCCCTCCATGTACTCCTCCGACGGCTCCAAGGACGACGCGGCCGATCTGGCCGCGAACATCGGCGCCCACTACGACGTGCAGCCCATCGAACCGCTGTTCACCGCGTTCCAAGGCCAGCTCGACCTCGACGGCGTGGCCGCCGAAAACCTGCAGGCGCGCATCCGCGGCGTCATCGTCATGGCCTACTCGAACTCGAAGGGGCTGCTCGCCGTCGCCACCGGCAACAAGTCCGAGCTCGCCTGCGGCTACTCCACGATCTACGGCGACGCGGTCGGCGGCTACGCGCCGATCAAAGACCTGCTCAAGACACGTGTGTGGGAGCTCTCCCGCTGGCGCAACAAGGCGGCCGCGGCGGGCGTCGGCATCGGCGGCCTCAAGATCGTCGGCAATGAGGCGGGTGATACGGGCGTGTCGTTGAAGGATGGCGTGATGATCCCGGTCGCCTCCATCGAGAAGGCGCCATCCGCCGAGCTGCGCCCCGGACAGAAGGACTCCGATTCGCTGCCCGAGTACGAACTGCTCGATCAGGTGCTCGCCGCGTACATCGAGCACGCGCACGGCCGTGCCGACCTGCTCGCCGACGGCTTCGACGAGAAAACGGTGGATACGGTGATGCGGCTCGTCGACCGCGCCGAATGGAAGCGCCGCCAGTACCCGCTGGGGCCGAAGGTCACCGCGCTCGCATTCGGGCGTGACCGCCGCCTGCCGATCACCAACGCGTTCCGCGAGTAGTCCGGTGTCCGTGGCTCCCTCGTCGCGGGGGAGCCACGCGGTTTTCGGGGACGTGCTCGCCTAGTCGAGCCTGGTCGAGTCTGGTCGAGCAGCATGGCGCCTCATCGCATTGCGCATCATGGTATGAAGGGAGTTCATCATGGCGAAGGACACACGGTGGTATTTCAACATGGTCACGGGAGAGCCCGAACAGGGGCCGAAGTCTCCGATCGAGCAGCGCATGGGACCGTACAAGTCCCGTGAGGACGCGCTCGACGCGTGGAGGATCTTCCAGGACCGTGAGACCCTCTGGAAGGAGCAGGACCGCCAATGGAACCTCGACTGGGACCGGCCTCATAAGGCATAGCGGCGCGGCGCATGGCGGCGCGTAGCGGCCATGCGGGGGCGGCAAGGCCCCGGGGCCGCCGCCAATCGCGGCAATTCGTGGGAACCGGCGCAAAACGGGCGTGTGAACGATAACGGAATGTGAGATATGTCACGCCCGTTTTGCGCCTTTTCCCATTTTCGGGCGGTTACACTGGGAGACAACGACGACGAAGGTGCGTCGGATCAAGAACAACACCAAGGAGTGGATATGACAGCTGTTGAATCTGCTGCACTGACCGCGGAAGAGCTCGACGCGAAGGCGTGGGACGGCTTTGAGGGCGGCAACTGGCAGAAGGACATCGACGTTCGCGACTTCATCCAGAAGAACTACACCCCGTACACCGGCGACGAGAGCTTCCTCGCCCCCGCCACCGAGAAGACCAAGCACCTGTGGAAGTACCTCGACGACAACTACCTGGCCGTCGAGCGTAAGCAGCGCGTCTACGACGTGGACACCCACACCCCGGCGGGCATCGACGCCTTCCCGGCCGGCTACATCGATTCCCCCGAGGTCGACAACGTGGTCGTCGGCCTGCAGACCGACGTTCCCTGCAAGCGTGCGATGATGCCGAACGGCGGCTGGCGCATGGTCGAGCAGGCCATCAAGGAAGCCGGCAAGGAGCCGGATCCGGAGATCAAGAAGATCTTCACCAAGTACCGCAAGACCCACAACGACGGCGTCTTCGGCGTGTACACCAAGCAGATCAAGGTCGCCCGTCACAACAAGATCCTCACCGGTCTGCCGGATGCCTACGGCCGTGGCCGCATCATTGGCGACTACCGCCGCGTCGCCCTGTACGGCGTGAACAAGCTGATCGCCTTCAAGAAGCGCGACAAGGACTCCGTGCCGTACCGCAACGACTTCACCGAGCCGGAGATCGAGCACTGGATCCGCTTCCGCGAAGAGCACGACGAGCAGATCAAGGCCCTCAAGCAGCTCATCAACCTCGGCAACGAGTACGGCCTCGACCTGACCCGTCCGGCGCAGACCGCGCAGGAGGCCGTGCAGTGGACCTACATGGGCTACCTCGCCTCCATCAAGTCCCAGGACGGCGCCGCCATGTCCTTCGGCCGCAACTCCGCGTTCCTCGACTGCTACATCGAGCGTGACCTGCAGGCCGGCAAGATCACCGAGACCGACGCCCAGGAGCTCATCGACAACATCGTCATGAAGCTGCGCATCGTGCGCTTCCTGCGCACCAAGGACTACGACGCCATCTTCTCCGGCGATCCGTACTGGGCGACCTGGTCCGACGCCGGCTTCGGCGACGACGGCCGTCCGCTGGTCACCAAGACCTCGTTCCGTCTGCTCAACACCCTGACCCTCGAGCACCTCGGACCCGGCCCGGAGCCGAACATCACCATCTTCTGGGATCCGAAGCTGCCGGAAGGCTACAAGCGCTTCTGCGCCAAGATCTCCATCGACACCTCGGCCATCCAGTACGAGTCCGACAAGGAGATTCGCGGCCACTGGGGCGACGACGCGGCCATCGCGTGCTGCGTCTCCCCGATGCGCGTCGGCAAGCAGATGCAGTTCTTCGCCGCCCGCGTGAACTCCGCCAAGGCCCTGCTCTACGCCATCAACGGCGGTCGTGACGAGATGACCGGCATGCAGGTCATCGACAAGGGCGTGATCGAGCCGATCACCCCGGAGGCCGACGGCACCCTCGATTACGAGAAGGTCAAGAACAACTACGAGAAGGCCCTCGAATGGCTGTCCGAGACCTACGTGATGGCGCTGAACATCATCCACTACATGCACGATAAGTACGCGTACGAGTCCATCGAGATGGCCCTGCACGACAAGGAGGTGTACCGCACCCTCGGCTGCGGCATGTCCGGTCTGTCCATCGCCGCCGACTCCCTCGCCGCGATTAAGTACGCCAAGGTGTACCCGATCACCAACGCCGAGGCCAAGACCCTCGAAGGCCACGAGTACGAGTACGTCGAGGGTGCCGACGACGATTTGGTCGTGGGCTACCGCACCGAGGGCGAGTTCCCGGTCTACGGCAACGACGACGATCGCGCCGACGACATCGCCAAGTGGGTCGTCTCCACGGTCATGGGCCAGGTCAAGCGTCTGCCGGTCTACCGCGGCGCCGTCCCGACCCAGTCCATCCTGACGATCACCTCCAACGTCGAGTACGGCAAGAACACCGGTTCCTTCCCGTCCGGCCACAAGAAGGGCACCCCGTACGCCCCGGGTGCGAACCCGGAGAACGGCATGGACTCCCACGGCATGCTGCCGTCCATGTTCTCCGTCGGCAAGATCGACTACAACGACGCTCTTGACGGCATCTCGCTGACCAACACCATCACCCCCGATGGCCTCGGTCGCGACGAGGACGAGCGCATCGGCAACCTGGTCGGCATCCTCGACGCCGGCAACGGCCACGGTCTCTACCACGCGAACATCAACGTCCTGCGCAAGGAGACCATGGAGGATGCCGTCGAGCACCCGGAGAAGTACCCGCACCTGACCGTGCGCGTCTCCGGCTACGCGGTGAACTTCGTCAAGCTCACCAAGGAGCAGCAGCTCGACGTCATCTCCCGTACCTTCCACCAGGGCGCCGTCGTCGACTGATTCCCGTCGGAGACCAGCGGCCGCGTGAAGCGGTAGAACGATGAAGGGGTGGGATTCGTCCCACCCCTTCCTTATGCAATCACCATCACCACAACGTTTTTCCGTGCATCATTCGGAACAGGAGGACGACGATGCCCGAAACCCAGTTCCGCACCACCACGCGCCATATGCTGCGCGAATCCAAGACCTACGCCAAGCAGACCCTCATGGGAGGCCTGTCCGGCTTCGAATCACCGATCGGACTCGACCGCCGCGACCGCATCGCCGCGCTCAAGTCCGGCGACATCGGCTTCGTCCACTCATGGGACATCAACACGTCCGTCGACGGGCCGGGCACGCGCATGACCGTGTTCATGTCCGGATGCCCGCTGCGCTGCCAGTACTGCCAGAACCCCGACACGTGGAAGATGCGCGACGGCAAGCCCGTCACGCTTGAGGCGATGATCAAGAAGGTCGACCGCTACAAGGACCTGTTCAAGGCCACGCACGGGGGCATCACGTTCTCCGGTGGCGAGTCGATGATGCAGCCCGCCTTCGTCTCCCGTGTCTTCCACGCCGCCAAGGAGATGGGCGTGCACACCTGCCTCGACACGTCCGGCTTCCTCAACACGAACTACACGGACGAGATGCTCGACGACATCGACCTGTGCCTGCTCGACGTCAAATCCGGCGATGAGGAGACCTACCACAAGGTGACCGGAGGTGTACTCCAGCCCACCATCGACTTCGGCCAGCGGCTCGCGAAAGCCGGCAAGAAGATCTGGGTGCGGTTCGTGCTCGTGCCGGGGCTCACCGACTCCGAGGAGAACGTCGAGAACGTGGCGCGCATCTGCGAAAGTTTCGACGGTGCCGTCGAGCACATCGACGTGCTCAGTTTCCACCAGCTCGGCCGTCCGAAGTGGCATGAGCTGCGCATCCCGTACCCGTTGGAGGACCAGAAGGGCCCGAGCGCCGCGCTGCGCGAGCGCGTCGTCAAGCAGTTCGAGGCGCACGGCTTCACCGTGTACTGATTCCTCCCCAAATCCCCGCGTGCCGATGCCGCGAAAGCTCGCGTGCGCACCTACGCTGGAGATATGGCCGACATCTACGCATTTCCCGCGGGCGTGAAATCGCGCACCGGGCGTGACGCCGGTCCGGGACTGCCGGGCCGGCCGGCCGGCGTGCCCGATGACGTGTGGCAGGCGGTTGAATCGGTCCGCGGCATGACGCGCATCGGGGGCGTACGCTACCGCGAGATTCCCGTCCCCTCGACGCTCGCCGACTACGGCATCGGCGTCGAACTCGAGGCGGGATCGCGCGCCGATGCCGGCGGATTCCCCTTCGACGGAGTCGCACCGGCCGGCGTCGCCACCGGATGGATCATGATTCTCTACAGTGCGACGCCGCGCGAGGATTGGGGGTCGCGCTGGCGCTGCGTCGCGTTCGCGCGGCTGCCGCTCGACAACGGCGAGGACGACGCACTCGCCCCGGATCTGTACTGGGATCTCATGTGCGGGCATCTCGACGGCATCGAACCCGACAGTGTGGGCGGCACCGTCACCGTCACGCGCAACACGGCGTTCGGCGCTCTCGGAGGCGATGGTTCCGTCGGATGCGAGATTCGTGTCTCCTTCACTCCCGCGACGTTCGACGGCATGCCGTATGATGCCGGTGCGAGCGTGTCCGCATGGGCGCGCTTCCTTGAATCAACCATGCTCGTCGACTGGGAAACGGACGTTGACTGAACCGAAAGCGGAACCAAGACTGCAAACCAAGCCGCGTGGGGGAGTGCCGCCCCTCACCGACACGCCGGAAGGCTACCATCGTGCCTGCGAGGCGCTGGCGGGAGCGTTCGGTCCACTCGCCGCCGACGCGGAACGCGCATCGGGATTCCGATACGGGCATGAGGATTGGCTCATTCAGTTCAAGCGCGGGGACTCGGGCATCATCCTGCTTGACCCGGTCGCGCTCACCGGCGCCGGCGTCGACTGGAACCGGTTCAACGACGCGGTCGGCGACGCGGTATGGATCATCCATGACGCGATGATGGACCTGCCCGGCTTCGCCGACATCGGACTGACGCCACGTGGGCTCTTTGACACGGAGATCGCCGCGAGACTCCTCGGTCTGCATCGTTTCGGCCTCGCCTCCGTCACCGAGCAGTATCTCGGCATCACGCTCGCCAAGGAGCATTCCGCCGCCGACTGGTCGTACCGTCCGCTGCCATACGACTGGCGTAACTACGCGGCCCTCGATGTCGAACTCCTTATCGAACTCGAAGCACTCATGCGCGCCGACCTCAAGCACGCCGGCAAGGAGGAGTGGGCTCAGGAGGAGTTCGCACACATCCTCGAGGAGGGCACGTCCGGCCAGCCGCGCCACGAGCATCCCGTGCCGTGGCTGCGCATCTCGCACATCACCGAGATCAACCGCGACCCGCGAGCCCTCGCCGTCGCGCGCGCCCTGTGGACGAAACGCGACGAGCTCGCCCGACGCTACGACATCGCGCCCACGCTGCTGCTCGCCGATTCGTCGATCATCGAGGCGGCGAAACGCAAGCCGCACAACGCGCGCGAATTCCGCGCCGTGCGCTGCCTCAACGAACGCGTGCGCATGCATACGGGTGGCGAACAGGACAAGATGTTCGAGCGATACGCGCCGATCCAGCGCGCGGTGAAACCCTCCGTCTGGAAGGCCGCCATCCAGGAGGCGCTCGACCTGCGTGCCGACGAACTGCCGGTCATGCCGTCCGGTCACGGCGACGCGCGCGGCATCAGGGACGATGGCGAGGAGACGAACGCGCCGCGCGGCATGCGCATGTGGGAGCGCCGTCCGGAGCGTCTCGCACGGCTCAAGCGCGTGCGCAAGGTCATCAACCAGATCGCCGAGGACACGCGCACGCCCGCCGACGTGATCATCCGGCCGCAGATCATCCGCAACCTGTGCTGGACCGACGATCCGGCCTCGCGCGACGTGGCCGCCTTCCTCACGGCGCAGGGGGCGCGCGACTGGCAGGTGAAACTGATCACAGCGTCCGTGTCGCGCGTTATAATGTGACGGTTGCCTTCGGGCAGATATAGGAAAAACAACTTTTCAGGAGCGTTTAGCGTGAAGATCAGCGTTCGTAACCTCGAACCCACCAAGGTGAAGCTCACCATCACCGTCGAACCGGAGGAGTTCGACCCGTACCTCGATGCCGCTCGCAAGGACATCGCCAAGCAGGTGAACGTGCCGGGCTTCCGCAAGGGCCACGTTCCGGGCAAGATCATCGACCAGCGTTTCGGCTTCGGCGCCGTCGCCGGTGAGGCCGTCAACGATGGCGTGCCGGAGCTCTACTCCAAGGCCCTCGAGGAGAAGAAGATCCACCCGATGGCCCAGCCGGAGTTCGATGTCGTCGAGGTCCCGCAGTCCGCCAAGGACGAGACCAAGCTCAAGTTCACCGCCACCGTCGAGCGTCGCCCGGAGATCGAGCTGCCGGAAATCGACGGCATGGAGATCGCCATCGCTGCCCCGGAGGTCAAGGACGAGGACGTCGACAAGCGTCTTGAAGCCCTGCGCCAGCGCTTCGGCACCCTGGTCGGCGTGGATCGCCCGGCCGCCAAGGGCGACTTCGCCAACATCGACCTGTCCGCCGAGATCGACGGCGAGACCGTTGACTCCCAGGAGGGCGTGAGCTACGAGCTCGGCTCCAACACCATGCTCGACGGCCTTGACGAGGCGCTCGACGGTCTGTCCGCCGGCGAGGAGACCACCTTCGAAGGCACGCTGGAAGCCGGCGAGCACGAGGGCGAGAAGGCCACCGTCAAGGTCAAGGTCAACTCCGTGAAGGCCGAGGAACTGCCGGAGCTGGACGACGACTTCGCCCAGGAAGCCTCCGAGTTCGACACGCTCGAGGAGCTCAAGGCCGACATCCGCAAGGCCGCCGGCGAGGATGCCAAGGGCCGTCAGGCCACTGAGGCCCGCGACGCGTTCCTCGCGAAGCTGGCCGAGGGCCTCGAGATCCCGGTGCCGAAGGGCGTCAAGGCCGCCGCGGTCGAGGAGCACCTCAAGGGCCTCACCCCGGACCCGGAGAAGGCCACCGACGAGCAGAAGCAGCAGGCCGAGGAAGGCGCCGAGAAGGAGATCAAGGATCAGATCCTGCTCGACACCCTCGCCGAGAAGATGAACGTCGAGGTCTCCCAGGCCGACGTGTTCAACTTCCTCGCCTCCATCGCCCAGCAGTACGGCATGGACCCGAACGCCTTCATCCAGGCGATCATCAAGAACGGCCAGCTCGGCTCCGCCGTGCAGGAAGTCGGCCGTTCCAAGGGTCTGCTCGCCGGCATGCGCGCCGTCAAGTTCACCGCGAACGGCGAGGAGGTCGACCTCTCCGCGTTCCTCGGTGACGCCGCCGAAGAGGAGGAGGCCGAGTCCGTCGAGGCCGCTTCCGCCGCCGCCGCGGTCGCCGACGAGCTGTCCGCCAAGGACGGCGAGTGAGTCGGTTCGCGCGCTAGCGTGATGTGACATATGGAGGCTTGGAATCCTTACGGGTTCCAAGCCTCCATCGCGTTGAACCGCCGATTCCCTCCGCGCCTTTCTTCGAGGCGGGGCGGGATAGGCGGATTCCGGACCGGATGGGAGACCGGGGAAAGAGGGGACACGGCAATGAATGAACGTACCCGCATCAACCGCATACTATGGCTCGCCGCGGCGACGCTCGTCCTGGGGTCGCTGATCGGCGCGGGTGCCGGGCTGCTCACGCTGCTGCTGTACGGCGTCGAACACGTGATGCTCGGCTATGTGGAGAGCGGAACCGTGCCCGGCCCGTTCCACGTGCCGGCCCTGCGCCGTGCGATTTCCGTGACTGTGGGACTGTCGATCGCCGCGCTGGTCTGGTGGCTGCTGCGCACGAAGACCACGAAGGTGCCGTCCGTCAAGAAGGCGGTCGCGGGGGAGCGGATGCCTTGGTGGCAGACCATCGTGCACGTCGTGCTCCAGATCTTCATCGTCGGTTCCGGCGCGTCCATCGGGCGTGAGGTCGCGCCGCGCGAGCTCGGCGCGATGCTCGCCCAACGATTCTGCGACCTGTTCCGTATCGGTGGCGAGGGAGGCGATGCGGCGGGGCTCGCCGACCGGCGCATGATCGTCGCCGTGGCCGCCGGCGCGGGCCTCGGCGGCGTCTACGACGCACCGCTCGCCGGCATGTTCTTCGCCGTCGAGATTCTGCTCGCCGACGTGACGATCGAGAAGGTCGGATTCGCGTTGGGCATGTCCGCCACGGCCGCCTATGTCGCCTCGCTCGTCAAAGGGCGTCACACGTTCTACGCCGTGGCGGGCATGACCGCCGACTACACGCCGAGCCTCATGCTGTTCGCCCTCCTGTGCGGGGCCGCGTGCGGTGCGGCGGGCGCCTGCTTCCGCAAGGGCTCCTCATGGGCGACCGCGTATCAGCCGTCCGGCAGGATGCTGCTGTGGCAGATGCCGCTCGCGGGTCTCGCCACCGGTCTCGTCGCCGTGTTCGCGCCGCAGGTGATGGGTAACGGACGTGCCGCCGCGCAGCTCGGCTTCGACGGACTCGCCTCCGGCTCCCCGCGGATCTGGCCGCTCGTTGGACTGCTGGCGGCCACGTTCCTCGTGAAGGCCGCGACGACGCTCGTCACCATCCGCTCCGGTGCGTCCGGCGGCGTGCTCCAGCCCGGCATCGCGCTCGGAGCCACGCTGGGCGCGACGCTCGGCCTCCTCTGGTCGTTCGCGTTCCCCGCGGACCCGGTCGGCGTATGCGCGCTCATCGGCGCGGCCGCGCTCCTGTCCGCCTCGCAGCAGGCGCCGCTCATGGCCATGAGCCTCGTCATGGAGCTCGCCGAAGCGCCAATCGCCCTCTTCGTGCCCGTCGGCCTCGCGGTCGCCACGTCCGCGTTCGTCTCGCGGTGGGTATTGTCGAAGAGGTAGGTGCCGGTAGAGTTGGGAAGTATTCGTTTGCGATGGGACGGATGAAAGGGATGAGATGATCACCGGAGCCGTGAAGAACAAGGTGGACGACATCTGGCAACGCATGTGGGAGGGCGGCATCACCAATCCGCTCGAGGTGATCAGCCAGCTCACCTACCTCATGTTCATGAAGTCGCTGGACGACAGGCAGCTCGAAGCCGAGCAGATGGCGCAACTGACCGGCATGCCGCTCGCCGACCCGGTGTTCCCGGATACGCCCGAAGGCCAGCGGCTGCGCTGGCACAACTTCAAGAACGAACCGGCCGAGCGGATGTTCGCCATCGTCGGCCAGCAGGTGTTCCCGTTCCTCAAGACCCTGCACGAGGGCAACGCGTTCGCCGACAGCATGGAGGACGCCTCGTTCGGATTCAACAAGCCGAAGACGCTGGAACGCGCGGTGGCCGGCATCGACGATCTGCTCACCAACGTCGTCAAGGACCAGGACGATCTGGGCGACCTGTACGAATACATGCTGAGCAAGCTCAACACGGCCGGCGCGAATGGCCAGTTCCGCACGCCGAAGCATATCCGCGACATGATGGTCGGCCTGCTCGACCCGAAACCCGGCCAGCTGATCGCCGATCCGGCGTGCGGCACGGCCGGATTCCTGATCTCCGCCGCCGAATGGATTCGCAAGGTCCACGGCGAGACGATGAGCGCCGACGACTGGAACCTGTTCGAAGGCGCGCAGTTCACCGGATTCGATACCGACCAGACGATGGTGCGCATCTCCGCGATGAACCTGCTGCTGCACGGCGTGGAGAATCCGGACATCCGCAACCAGGACAGCCTGTCGCGCGTGAACACGATTCGCGACCGTTTCGACGTGATCCTCGCCAACCCGCCGTTCACCGGCTCGCTCGACGTGGAGGACATCGACGATTCCCTCAAGGCCATCGTGAACACGAAACAGACCGAACTGCTGTTCGTGGCGTTGTTCCTGCGCATGCTGAAGCTCGGCGGCCGCTGCGCGTGCATCGTGCCCAACGGCGTGCTGTTCAGAAGCAACGCGAAGGCCTACCGCGAGCTGCGCCGCGAACTTGTGGAGCACCAGCGGCTCGAAGCGATCATCTACATGCCGTCCGGCGTGTTCAAGCCGTATTCGGGAGTGAGCACCGCGGTGCTCGTGTTCACCAGAACCGACGCGCCCCACAGCACCGACAAGGTATGGCTGTACAACATGGAGCACGACGGCTTCACGCTCGACGACAAACGCAATGAGGACCCGAACCACAACGACATCCCCGACATCCTCGCCCGTTGGAAGAACCTGGAAGCCGAGGGCGCCCGCGAGCGCACCGAGCGGAGCTTCTTCGTGACCCGCGACGACATCACCGCACAGGATTACGATTTCAGCTTCAACAAGTACGTCAAGGTCGAATACGAGCGCAAGGAATACCCGCCGACCAGCCAACTCATGGCCGAACTGCGCGATCTCAACGCGAAGTTCGCCGCCGGCTTGGGCGAGCTCGACGCCATGCTCGCCCAAGGACGGTGAGTGATGGGGGAACGCGTTCTTCTGAAGGATGTCCTGACGATTGTCAATGGTAAAAATCAGCGTGCCGTTGAAAATCCGTCAGGGGAATATCCGATTTATGGCAGTGGCGGTGTGATGGGCCATGCCGACCAATATATCTGTGACGCTGATACCGTAGTTATTGGCCGTAAGGGTAATATCAATACTCCGATTTACGTGACAGAGCCATTTTGGAATGTCGATACGGCATTTGGATTGGCTGCCGATAAGTCAAAGCTATTGCCGAAGTATCTGTATCATTTCTGTCGCTTCTTTGACTTTGAGCAGTTGAATTCAACGGTAACGATTCCCAGCCTGACGAAAAAGAACCTCGAAAAAGTGGAGATTCCGTTGCCGGCTGTGGAAGAGCAGGATCATATTGTTCAATTACTTGATGGTGTTGAATCGCAGAGTGCTTTGGCTAGGCAGATGATCGCAACAGCCGACGAACTCATCCAATCCCGCTTCGTCGAAATGTTCGGTGATCCGGTGGAGAATCCAAATCATTGGGGTTTGCGAGAGATTAAGAGTCTTTACACGGTGACTTCGGCGAAGCGTATATATGCTCAGGACCTCGAAAAGGAAGGTATCCCGTTTTTAAAGCTTGGTGATTTGACGAATCGAATTACCTCAGGTTTGTTGACTTGTTCGTCATTCGTTAATGAGAATGCATTTAAATCATTAGTGGATAATCATCAGGTTCCAACTGCTGGCGATGTGCTGGTCACTGCTCGCGGCACAATGGGATTGTGCTATGAAGTGAGAGATGGAGATCGATTCTATTTCCAGGATGGAATGATTACATGGCTTAAAAAGATAGAAGCGAGTCCTAATTCGGTGTTCTTTACACATCTGTTTGCTTTGCCGTCATTTCATGATCGTCTAATTGGTGGCACGTCGGGGACGACTATTTCATATTTATCCATTAAAACTTTAGGGAGTGTTTCTGTAATCATCCCGCCCATCTCGTTGCAGAACGAGTTCGCCGCGTTCGTCGCCAAGGTCGAGTCCCTCAAGGCCGACGCCCAACAGCAGCTCGACCGTCTCGACACCCTCTACGCCAGCCTCGCCCAACGCTACTTCGCCCAATAACCGTTAGGTGGTGGCGGGCGGTACTCCCGTCCTCCACCACCTAACGTGCTGATTCACAACTCAATGAGGGTTCGTTCCACGGTTACGGAACTTGGATCGTCGCTCCAGTCAGATTGTACCTGTGCGACGGAGCGGAGTGACGATCGGTAATCGCTTTTCCGTACGATGGTAATCATTTCATCGAAATGCCATCCTCTCAGAAACGCGGTTTCTCCGGCATCGGTGTCCAGAATCACGGCCATGGATAATTGGATGTCATACTGTTTCTCAGGCATTGAGACGTGGTCGTTGACGATGGATACGGTATTGACCTTCCCTAACAGCGGATACTTCATTGGTCGTGTCCCAGTGATGAACTGGCGGAATTCCTCGTTCGGCTCAAGTCTACGGCAAATGAACCGCGAGATATCCTCGACTTCGCCGAAGTATTCCGTCGGCTCCTCCTCGTTGATAAGCTCCACCTTTTGCGATTCCGTGGTGATGAGCAGGTTTCCATAGGTCTCCTGCGTCCGGTCCAACCGTTCGCATTCCAAGGACACCAATCGCTGTCCCACCAACGATTTGAGAATCTGTCGCATATCCTCCGTGAATGTGATGTCTACCATAATGTTGTCTCCATGACGAAATGAATTTTCTGCTGCTGGACGTTGTGGCTGCCGCTTGAAAGCCGTATTTCAACAGCCGGACTTCCTTTGGAACTGGTGATCTGGCGATAAGTGACCAGTGTTCCGTCCCCAAGCTGTTTCATGCGAATTTCCTGTCCCTTGCTGTTGTATGCGGTTCTCTCTGAACCGCCCTTGCCGAGAACTTGATAACAATGCTCCGCTGTGGTCAAGGGGTCCGTGCTGCTGATGATGCGGACGCCCTTCCCATTGCCTTTTTGCCCGAAATACCCTCCAGTGGTCAGACGGAATTCTCGAGCAAGGTCACGAGCGTTGTCATCGATGTTGGAGGTCTCATCAAGATCATCATCGTTGGCGCCGCTGGTATTGTGATATCCTCCGTAGTATCCGCTTCCCATTAGAGATCACTTCCCGCTCGGTGAGCCTGCTCGCATTCGCTCGGAAACCTGATGACACGGATACCTTGCTCTTCATAGATGGAGAAGATATCATCCGGGGCTTTGCCGTATACGTTGATGCTGGCCGGTGAAAGTCGCTTGATTACGTAGGAAAGTCCTTCTTTGAGAAGTTTTCGGTTAGTTGGATTCTTGATGCATCCGAGTGTTCCTATCGCAATGTTGGAGCAACGTGGCACGCCCAGGCATGCGGTTTCCCAAGTCCGGTGGTCGGCCCATCGAATATTGGGAAGCACTGGTATACCCTGCATCTGCCAATAGTGCGCGATGGTCTTGCTTCGGAAGTTGTTCCACTGCTGTTGAATCAGCGGCATGTCCCGGAACATGGAGTAGTCAGGCGCGATCGTTCCCCGGAACCGTCGTAGTACGGTGAGGGCTTTCTCTGGGTGGTCCCATGTGTCTGCGTCGAACTTGACATCGTCTTCATAGAAACAGACCCACTGATCGGTGTCTTTGGAATATTTCGCTTTGGAATAGGGGATTAGTTTGTTTGGAGCTTTTGATGAGGCTTCTGCTGTTTTCGTGGGTTAGGTTCTTGGTTGGGGTAGGTGTATGTCGAGTCCTCCGCATCGGAGCATGATCAGGGCGATGAGGTTGTTCACGTGGTGGAAGCCGTAGGCCATGCGGATGGTGACTTTGATCCTGTTGTTGAAGGCCTCGAGCCTTGCGTTCGAATAGCCCAACTCGATCGTTCTGAGGATGTCGGGCCGGCGTCGCCGGATCTTCCGGGCGAGTTCGACGATCTCGGGGATGCGGCTGTGGGACGCCCAGAACACCCAGTGGTTCAGTTCGGCCCTGGCCTGGTCGAGCGGGTGCTTGAGCAGTGTCCGGAGGAGTTCCTTGAGCTGCCATGAGCGATAGAGCTGCCCCTTGGGGTCGGTGTTCCTGACCGCGTCGAGCGTCTCTGACTGTCTGTCGGTCAGCCGGTCGGGGTTCTTCAGGACCGCGTATTTGACGCCGCGCATGCGCCTGGCCGTTTCCTCGTCGTGTTCGTGGCGCGCCTGGTTCCATAGGCGCTTCCTGACTTTGTCGAGCGCGTCGGTCATCCAGGAGACGATGTGGAACCCGTCGAGCACGCGCTCGGCGTTCGGGCACCACTCGCGCACGCATGAGTCGATCCACCGGGCCCC
>NZ_JBKEVI010000023.1:0-40993 GCF_056357035.1 Bifidobacterium sp. LH_417 | reverse complement strand
CCCGGACCCGACCGGCAAACCCCCGGCCGGACGGCGAAGCACGCCCACCACGCACAACCCCTAACCCGATACATCACCCCGGCCACAAGTTGACAAAAACATAGGAACACCCCCCGCTCGCTCGCCCATATCTACGCGCGTCCCCTGTTCTCCGCGAGCCGTCTCTGTCATCACGCAACCAAACCGTTTCACGGGCGCGGCCTCCCGCGAAACGACTCCGCCACCATATGACCGGAACGCCTCGGCAAAGGCTCTCCGCGAAGCACGTCCAACATGTCGTGCCCGTTCCGTTTCGCGAAGCCGACTCGTAGCGGAATGAAAAGGGCACGATAAAGCCAGATCGCTTCGCCAAGCAGGTCGGATTGGGAATAATCAGTCTCCCATACATTCCAGCCCCTCCCAGCATCAGGTTCATCTGATTCGTTGCCCCGGTTCCTCTCGCCATTACAAGCGAGGAAGTTCCCGGTTCTGACCACCTTTCTCCGTTGCGAGGGGTGCATCTCGCCGTTCCCCTACGCGTATCTGCGTTACGAGGGGTATCCGATCCCGCATGTCCCGGGTATACATGGCCCGATATCAACGTCCGGACTCGGGAATCACCAGTCGCGGTACCCCTCGTAAGCCAGATGGATGTCCGAACCGCGACACGGACACCCCTATGAAAGCGTGTGAACTATCTCACGCCACACGCCAGCACCATCCCGCATGCCACGTTACGAATCCTCGTTATAGTGTTCTTTGTCGGCGTCGACAGGGGGCAAGAACGCCGGCGAAACACACATCGAGGATGTTTGATTGAACATCAGATATCCGCGATGCGCGTGATGCGCACGTTTGCACGCCATGTGATCCATGGCTACGCGAGTGAATCGCACATCATCGCACGCTCATCGTGCGTGAGGCCGTTTCGCATGACCGTTCCGCACGGAACGGATCGGCGCCCATCCACCCTCTGCGCACACCGGCAGGCCATCGTATCCCGCTACGAAAGGAACCCCGCGCATGGCAAGGCTCACCGCGAATCATTGGACCAGCGCGATCGCGCCCGCGCTGCTCATCCACATCCCGATCGGCACCGTCTACTGCTGGAGCGTGTTCAAGCAGCTCATCGCCGATCAGATGCACGTCGCCCCCGCTTCCGTGGAATGGGCGTTCTCGCTCGCCATCTTCTTCCTCGGCATGTCCGCCGCGTTCGCCGGACCGATGGTGGAGAAGGACATCCGTAGGTCGGCGCTCGTCTCGACGATCTGCTTCGTGGTCGGCTTCGCCGGCACGGGCGTGAGCATCGCGCTGGGCTTCCTGCCGGGCGTGTTCGTCTGCTATGGCGCGGTCATGGGCGTGGGGCTCGGCGTCGGCTATCTGACGCCGGTCAAGAACCTGATGCTCTGGTTCGCGGACAACAAGGGGCTCGCCACGGGCATCGCTGTCGCCGGATTCGGTCTCGCCAAGGCGATCGGCAGCCCGCTCATGGAGCTTCTGATCGGCGCGGTCGGCCTTGTGAACATGTTCTATGTGCTGGCCGCGGTGTACGCGGTGATGATGTTCGCCGGGTTCCTGCTTATCCGCCGTCCGGCCGGCTGGACGTACGATCCGGTCACCTCGCATGTGAGCCGCCGTTCGATTCTCACGAAGCCCGTGTTCTGGGGCATCTGGATCGCCTTCTACCTCAACATCACCTGCGGTCTGGCGCTTATCAGCCAGGAGAAGGACATCCTGCACGATGTGCTGGCGGCGCTCCCCCGGTACTCCTCGCTGAGTCCGAGCGCGTTCGCCGCGGCCTCCGCGGGCGTCATCGGTCTGGTGCTGGCCGTCGATTCGGTGTTCAACACGGTCGGCCGCATCGGTTTCTCCACGCTCTCCGACCACCTGAAGCGCCGCGAGAGCGTGTACCAGGTGCTGTTCGTCATGTCGATCGCAGTCTGCCTCCTGCAGATCGTCTTGAACAGCATCGATGACGCCCTGCTGTGGGCGGTGCTCGCCATGCTGTTCCTCGTCAACGCGGGCTACGGCGGCGGATTCTCCACACTGCCGGTGCTGCTCGACCAGCATTTCGGCACGAAGACCGTCTCCACCACGCACGGACTCACACTGAGCGCATGGGCGTTCGCCGGTCTGTCCGGCAACCAGCTGGCCTCGTTCGTGGTCACGCACGCGCCCGATCAGGCGCACCGCTACGCCGCGCTGATCCCGGTGCTCACCGCGCTGTACGCGGTGGCGCTGGCAAGCGTCACCCTGGTCAAGGCCTCCGGCAAGCGCGTTCCGGCCCGCGCCACAGCCCCGTCCCCGACGCCCACCCCCGCCATCGGCAAGGCCGCCTGAGACGGGTCTCCGGTTCACGATTTCGACACGCAAAGAATTGTGAACCGGAGTTTTGTTCGTTTGCACATGACAAAGCCCGGAATCATGCCGAAAACCGATTCCGGGCTTGTGCGGTTATGGGCGGGTCCGGTTCACGATTCCCGGACGGCGGAAATCGTGAACCGGAGGCTGAAAGCCGTCAGGCGCCCAGCAGGTCGAGCATCTGGGCGATGTTCTTCTTGCCGAACTCGACCTTCTGCTCGCCGCCCTTGTCGATGACGATGCAGGGCACGCTCATCGCGCCGTACTGGTCGCGCAGCTCCGGGAAGTGCGAGACGTCGTAGGCCTCGGCACGCACGAGCGGGTTCAGCGAGGCGATGCGCTGCGAGGCGAGCACCGTCTCCGGGCACATCGTGCAGGTGAGCGACACGAGGATCATCACGTCGGTCAGCGCATCGATCGCCGCGGCACGCGCCTTGAGGTCGTCGTCGAGCGGCTGGCCGGGGCCGGCCGCGTTGTACAGGCCCAGCACGAACGAGTTGAACTCGTGGCCGGACGGCACGCCATGGAAGGCGAGACCGGTGAAAACAAGTTTTCCGTCACCGGCCACGCAGATGCGCACGGCCGGACGGGCGACCGGCATCACGCCGGCCGGGTCGAACTCGGCGCGCCCCGAATCGTCGAGCGTGCCGTACACCGGCAGCACGGCACCGTCACCGGAACCATCACCGGAACCGCCCGCCGAAGCGACGATCTCCAACGGCTCGCCGACGACCAGACCGGTCAGCGCCGACGCGCCGTCCACCGCCGTGACGAGACCCGCGGCGTCCACGGCCACCGAATTCAGCTTGCCGCCGGACAGCGCGACCATCTCACCCACGAATCCCTGCAATTCCGCGGAAAGCGGGGTGTCGTCGAGTTCCAGCGCCAACGTGACCGGACGCGCCATGCGACCGAACACGACACCGAGCTGCTGCTTGATCGCGGCGGAGAACAGCTCGCCCGGCTTGCGCTGCGACGCGGCCTTCGCGGCGGCCGCGTCGGCGCTGCGCTTGACGGGCGCGGGCGCGGGCGACGTGCCGGCGGCACCGGCACCCGACGCGGCCGACGTAGCCGCGGCGGCCTCCGCCTTCTCGTAGGCGGAGGCGGTCGGCCGCGGCGGGACGAGGCCAGTCCGCTCGCTCGCCGACTTCGCGTACCGTTCCAGCTCGACGGCCGCAATCGCGCCGTCGGCGGTCGCGGTGACCACCTGACGCAGGTTCTTCACGCGCAGATCGCCGGCCGCATACACGCCCGGCACGGACGTTTCGAGATAATCGTGCGTGACCACATAGCCGTGATCGTCGAGCTCGACGACGCCCCTCACCAGATCGGTGGCTGGCACGTAGCCGGCGAACACGAACACGCCGAACGTGCCGCCGTCGGCCGGCTTCCACGTTTCGGTCTCGCCGGAGTCGCGGTCGGCGATCGTCGCCTCGCGCAGGCCGCCCTGGCCGGCGGTGACGCCCTTGAGTTCGACGCCATAGCGCACGTCGATCTTCGGATTGCGCTTCGCCTCGGCGGCGACCGACGCGTCGCAGGTGAAATCGTCCTCGCGCACGAGCACGGTGACCTTGCTCGCATACTTGGTGAGGAACACGGACTCCTCGGCCGCGGCGAACCCGCCGCCGACCACGAGCACCTCCTTGCCGGTGAAGAACTCGCCGTCGCAGGTGGCGCAGTAGGCGACGCCACGGCCCGCATACTCACGCTCGCCCTCGAAGCCGAGCTTGCGCGGGGAGGCGCCGGTGGCGATGAGGATGCCGAAGGTCTTCAGGTCGCCGCGCGTGGTGTGCACGGTCTTGACGTCGCCCTCGACGTCGAGGCCGGTCGCTTCGGCGGAGAGGAATTCGGCGCCGAAATCCTTCGCCTGGCTCTTCATGGTCTGGGTGAGCGCGCGGCCGGTCGTGCGGCCCACACCCGGATAGTTCACGACCTCGTTGGTGATGGTGATCTGGCCGCCGAAATCGTCCTTCTCGAGCACGAGCACGCGATATCGGGCGCGCGCGAGGTACAGGCCGGCGGTGAGGCCGGCCGGGCCGCCGCCGATGACGACGACGTCGTAGAGGTCGTTCCGGGTGGATTGTTGCGATGATTGTTGCTTCATGAAAGCTCCTTACAGACACAATGAGCCCCCTCTGTCGAGGGAGCTCAGCATTGTCATGATTCGATCACAGCTGGCCGACGAGGTCGAGGCTCGGCTCGATGGTCTCCTCGCCCGGGGTCCAGTTGGCCGGGCAGACCTGATCGCCATGCTCGGAGACGAACTGGGAGGCCTGGACACGGCGCAGCAGCTCGTCGGCGTTGCGGCCCACGTTGGAGGAGGTGACCTCGTAGGCCACGACGCGCCCTTCCGGGTTCACGATGAAGTCGCCGCGCTCGGCCATGCCGTCGGCCTCGTTGTAGGTGTCGAGGTCGCGGGCGAGCAGGGCGGTCGGGTCGGCGAGCATCGGGTACTGGATCTTCGCGATCTTCTCGCTGGCGTCGTGCCACGCCTTGTGCACGAAGTGGGTGTCGCAGGACACGGAGTAGATCTCGCAGCCGATCTTCTTGAACTCGTCGTACTTGTTGGCGAGATCCTCAAGCTCGGTCGGGCACACGAAGGTGAAGTCGGCCGGGTAGAAGAAGAACACGGACCAGTGGCCGAGCACGTCGTCCTTGGTCACTTCCTTGAACTCGCCGTTCTGGAAGGCCTGGACCTTGAAGTCGGTGATTTCATGCTGCAGAAGAGTCATCATCGTTCCTTTCCGTATTCGCACCCGGCCCGCGCGTGATTCGCGCGGCACCGGTACGCCATGCGCGCTATGTGCAACCTCCCCCATCGTATCCCGGAACACCCCGCACCAGACCCACGGCTCGCGCAGAGCGATGTATGAACAACATCACACCGGGGCGAGAATGTGAGGGATAGGTGAGTAAGGCGGGGAAGAGGGCTCGGTTGGGGAACAACGAGCACGGGGACAATACAGGTCGGTCCGGGTGGATACGGGGAGGCGAAACGATGAAGACGGATTCGGCACGAAGTTGGCGCAAGCCTGCATGGTTTCGACCTCAACCTGCACGGTTCGGCATGGAAAGTGCATGATTCAGCCCCCTACCTGCATGATTCCGACCCGAACCTGCATGATTCCACCTGCAACCTGTGGACATACCCCGGCAAGAGCCCCCGCCTCCAGGCTTCCGCATCCACCGAAAACCTTGGTTTTCCAATACGTGCCATTCCAAAGCGCGGCGGCTCTTCAGGCCCACACCATGCAGGTTCGCGTCTACTTCCTACAGGTTCGCTCGTCAACCATGCAGGTACGCCCCTCGGTTATGCAGGTTCACCCCTCGGTCATGCAGGTTCACCCCTCAACCGTGCAGGTTCCTCCCCTCTTCTCTCCGCTCCCCTCCCACCCGCGCACAAGCCTTTCGGCCCGCGCACCTTCTACACTGGAATCCGGCGGATCGTGGCCGCGATCCGCAACGCACACTCCGAGGAGCGCACATGTCCGAGCAATACGAGCCGTATGAGCAGTACGAAGCATTCAGCGAACCGACCGAACCGTTCGAATCCCATGACACCCCCGAAGCGAAGGCGAACGCCGCGTGGAGCCGCCTGCTGCAGGGCAACCGCCGCTTCGCTTCGGGCGCGGCCGAGCACCCGTGGCAGGACCGCGAGACCCGCGAGCGCCTGCTCGACGGCCAGCATCCGGACGCGGCCGTGCTCTCCTGCTCCGATTCGCGCGTACCTCCGGAGATCATCTTCGATCAGGGCCTCGGCGACCTGTTCGACATCCGCACGGCCGGCGAGGTGCTCGACGACGCGGTCATCGCCTCGCTTGAATACGCGGTGGAGCATCTGGGCGTGAGCCTCATCGTCGTGCTCGGCCATGAGGGCTGCGGAGCGGTGAAGGCGGCGGTGGACGGCGTCGCCGAACTCGCCACCCGGTTCGACGACTGCGACTGCTTTGATGTGCCGGAAGGCGCGGCCCGCGACGAGGCGCACGCCGACCACTTGGAGGCGATGCTCGCCGCGCAGGATTCGCCGATCGTACGCGAGGTGGGCGCGTCCGTCGCGCAGGCGATGGACGCCGATCTGGAGGATTCCGCCGATTTCGAGCGCGCGCACGTGGCCCGCACGATCGAGCTGCTGGCCGATGGCAGCGAGGTGATCAGTCTCGCGCTGGCCGAGGGACGCCTGATGATCGCCGGCGCCCGCTACGTGATGCACGACGGCCTGGTCGAAGTGCTGTCGTTCTAAAACGTTTCCGGGCGCGCCGCCGCCCCCGAGATCACCGTTGCACCGGGCACGCCGCCGTTGGGCGGACATGCCCGGCACGCGCGAAACGCGCCCGGAGTACATTGTGATAGACATCGCGGCCGCGTGCGACGCATCGTCACGACATATCGCCACATGACGCATCATCGCGCAACGCCGCCGAGCAGAAGAGCCACAGAACCAACGAGAGACACCTGTCAGAGAGAAGAAGTCACGGCCATGCCTTTGCCAGCACTCACCGTATACGTCGGTTCCGTCGGCCACGCCATCAATCCCACGCGCGCGTCGGTCATCGGACGCGCCGCCGATTGCGACGTGATCGTCGGCGACCCGCACGTCTCCCATCATCACGCCCGACTCACGCCGACCGCCGACGGCTGGCTGCTGGAGGATCTGGGCAGCGCGAACGGACTGTCGGTCAACGGCGTACGCGTCACGCAGATTCTGATCGCCAACACGACGACGGTGATGCTGGCGGAGAACGTCGGCATCATCTGCGCGGTGGCGCCGCAAGCCGCGACACCGCAGACCACGCAAGCTCCACAGACACCGCAAGCCCCTCAGACACCGGCTGTCGCGCCGCCTCCCGCCACGACGGCGCCCGCGGCCCCGTCCGCTCCCGTGTCAATCTCCCAGCCGGCCCGCCCCGCACAGTCCGCGCGACCGATGCCGCCGGCGCGACCGGTGCCGCCGCGCAACACCGCAGTCCCGCCGTCCGCACTGACGGCGCCGACGGCCCCAGCAACACCGACGGCACCCGTTCCGTCACAGCGCCAGCCGGTGCCGCCGCAGCAGCGCCCGACGGCACCAACGCGGCCCGCGGCGCCCGCGGCCCCGTCCGCTCCCGCGCAGTCCGCGCCCCGCGGCTCCGCGTTCCCCAGCATCGCGAAATCCCTGCCGACGCCGCCCACGCCGGGCAGCCCCGCCGCGCCCACGCCGGGCGCGAACGTCCCCGAACCGTCCTCCCCGACCGGCCTGTACGGCACGGTGATGGCGGGCAGCACGCAGGCGCAACGACTCGAATCGCAGCTGAAACCGTCGCGCGTGCTCGGTGATTTCGATCCGAAACGCGACCAGACCGGCGTGATCGGCCGTGACCCCTCCTGCACGATCCGTGTAAGCGACTTCCTCGTCTCCCGCAGGCACTGCGCGCTCGAAGCGACGCCGAACGGCATCCTCCTGACCGATCTCAACTCGGCGAACGGCACGTATGTGAACGGCCGCCGCGTCGCCAAGATCTGGCTTGAGGAAGGCGACGTGGTCACGGTCGGCAACACCGATTTGACCGTGCATGACGGCGTGCTGCAGGATCGTGCGCCACTCGGCGGCGAGGACGCCGTCATCGCGGAGAACATCGGCCTGACCGTCGGCAAGGGCGTGCGTCTGCTCGACGGCATTGACGCCGTGTTCGCGAAGGGCACGCTCACCGCCGTGATCGGACCGTCCGGCGCCGGCAAGTCGACGTTCACGTCGATCGTCGCCGGCCTCAACTCCCCCACCGAAGGCCATGTGATATTCGACGGCTACGACGTACACCAGAACATCGAACTGCTGCGCAGCCGTATCGGCTTCGTACCGCAGGACGACGTCGTGCATCGCAAGCTCACCGTCGACGCGGCGCTCGAATACGCGGCGAAACTGCGTCTGCCGGGATCGTCGAAGGCGGAGCGCGCCGAGATCATCGACAACGTGCTCACCGAACTGGAACTGACGGAACGCCGCCATAACCGCATCGACCGACTGTCCGGCGGCCAGCGCAAGCGCGTGTCCACCGCGATCGAGCTGCTCACCGGGCCGGAACTGCTCATCCTCGACGAGCCGACGTCCGGCCTCGACCCGTCGCTCGACCAGACGGTGATGAAAATGCTGCGGCAGCTCGCCGACGCGGGACGTGTCGTGCTCGTCGTCACCCACTCGCTGACGTACGTGGAGAAGTACTGCGACAACGTGCTCATGCTCGCCCCCGGCGGCCATCCCGCGTTCTTCGGCACGCCCGCGGAGATGCGGCAGGCGTTCGGCGACAAGGATTGGGCGGACATCTTCAACGACGTGACCGAGTCGCCGAACCAGGTGTATTCGATCACCGACACGCATCAGCGCATGGTCGAGGCGCGCAAGCAGGTCAAACAGCATGCGAACCACGAAAAACCGGTGAAGGTGTTCCGCCTCCGGCAGATGCTCACGCTGGTCACGCGTCAGCTGCATCTCATCATCGCCGACCCCGGTCTGCTCGTCTTCCTCCTGCTGTTGCCGCTGCTGCTCGGCCTGCTGTCGCTCGTCGTGCCCGGTTCGCACGGTCTGGGCGAACCCGATTTCAAGGACGCGGCCACCGAGCCGAGCCAACTGCTCGCGCTCGTGATTCTCGGCGCGTGCTTCATGGGTTCGGCGTTATCCGTGCGCGACATCGTCTCCGAACGCGCGATCTACGACCGTGAGCGCGCGGTGGGATTGTCGCCGAGCTCGTACACGCTGTCGAAGCTCATCGTGATGGCGTTGCAGACACTGCTGCAGGCGGCGATTCTCACGGCGGCGGTGAGCGTGGGCAAGCCGCGGCCGGAAAGCGGCGTGATCACCGATTCCGGCGTGCCCGAGCTGGTGCTCGTGGTGTGGCTGACCGCGTGGGCGTCCGCGATGCTCGGCGAAGTCGGCTCCGCGTTGGTCAAGTCAGGCGAGCAGACGATGCCGCTGCTCGTGATCCTCGTGATGGCGCAGCTCGTGTTCTCCGGCGGCATGATCCCGGTGACCGACCGTGACGGCCTCGAACAGGCCTCGATGGTGTTCCCGGGCCGTTGGGGCTTCTCGGCGGCCGCGGCGGACATCGGCCTCAACAAGCTGCTGTACGGCCCGACCAAGGTGCCGACGTTCAAGAAGGACGACCTGTGGAAGAACACGCCGGACCAGTTCTGGTTCGACATCGCGATCCTCGTGGTGATGGTGGTCGTGTTCACGATCGTGCTGCGTGTGCTCGTCAGCAACGTCGTCGCCAAGATGCGCCGCCGGTAGCGAAACATGACGCATGACGCGGCTGCGGGTCGGTGGATGACGCGTGACGCCCCATCCACCGACCCGCGTCGTCCGCGAGTGCGCACGCGCACGCTGCTGGTATGATTCGTCGTCCTCCGGAAACCGATCTCACCGCCATCGATATCATCGGACAGCGAGATACTCACCAAGATGCGGTACGGCGAATTCGATCTTTCCATGGCCCGCCGAACGAATCAGCTTGTCCTTGATGAGGATCGCACGATACTTGCCAACCCAGCTCCGGCTTCGACGCACCCTCTGCGCGATGTCGGAAACACGCGTGGGTTCGGGCGCGTCCTGAGCCATGGCGTTCAGAAACAGCCGCTCCGCCTCGGAGGTTCCGTCCAGCGCGGGGGCGCAGACGGCATCGTCGAAGGCGAGCAATGCGTCCTTCACACCCGAATCCACATCATGCGCGGTGATGGAATCCACCCCTCGGCGTTCCGCGGATTGCCACATGTAGTAACCGATTAGTTGCACCATGTACGGGTAACCATCAGATCGGTTCGCAGCGCGAAGCGCATCCTCCTCACTGATGGTTTTGCCGGAATCGGCTACGGTCTCCAGGAACGCGTTTTTCACATCCACAAGCGGCACGTTATCGAGTTCGCGCCTCAACGCACGCCGCAGGAATGTAGTCACCTCGTTGTCAAGCAGTTCGTTGACCATATACGGCAATCCCGCGAAGACTATCGCCACGCCTTTTTTGTCGGCGTCCGGGATATCGCTTTCATCGGCGTCGGCGATGACATGCTGTATCGCCGTCGCTATGGCGACCACGTCGCCATGGGAAGCGGCCTGGGTCTCATCGATGGTGATGAGGACCCCCTTCCCCTTACCGATTTTCCGGCTTCCCAAACGGGTGTTGATGGCATTGCGCAACGTCAGCGGATTGGCCACAGCGGAGAGATGCGCCTGCCCCAAACTTGCGGTGGCCACACCGGGTATGCCGATGGACGGACTGATTGTGGCTTGGTCGAACCGTATTCCCGTCGGGGAGAGCGTCTGCACCAGCCGCGAGACCAGTCCTTCGGATGCGGTTTCCCCTATGGTCTCCCAATGTTGGGCTCTGGCGATACGGCGGAACTCGGTGAGCATGACGGTTTTGCCGAACCCGCGTTGTCCGGTGATCAGCATGATGCGTCCGGGAGCCCCGGCACCATTCGCCAAGGCCTCCGAAAAATCCTCGATGATGGATTGGCGTCCGATGAGAATCGGCGGCATCTTACCGGCCGTGGGCTTGAACGGGTTGACCGCCATGCGACTCCTCCCCCTGCAATCGTCAGGTGCGCTCCGAAAGACTGGAGGGCACCTTGAACATCAAATCACACCGTTATGCACCAATGTACACGAATGTACACCATTATATACCGATGTACACCGATGTACACCACAGCACGCCGATGCAGTCCGCCAGCATTACCCACCAGCACAGCCTGCGCCACACCCCGCCGATGATGCCGCCGTCACCCCGCCGTCCACCCCGGAACGACCTTGCGGTCCGCACGCCGTTTCATATGAAACAAAACAGTGCACGGACCGCAAGGAGGAAGGGAAGAGGAAAAAGGGGAAGAGAAAACGGGAGAGGTCCGTCACCGCGGCCGGCGGAACGCGCGGTCCCCGATAGGCGGGAACGGCTTGTGCGGCTCGGCCTGATACCAGTAGGCGACGGTGGCCACGTCGTCCTGCCGTTCGAAGTTGCCCGCCTCCTCGGTGCCGATCTGCTGCCATTCGACGCGAAGGTTCTTCTCGAAGTACATCGGATCGGGCAGATGCCAGCGGTACAGCCCGCGCGTCACCGGCGTGGCGGTGTCCCAGTAGCGGCTTTCGCGCCCGGCGAGGTTCTGCGAGTAGAACGGGAATCCGAGGTAGGGGCCGGTGAACGTCTTCTCGTACATGCGGCCGTTCTCGTCGAAGTCGGCGAAACTCCAGGCGCCGCCGAAGTAGTCCTCGGCGCCGGTGCTGCACCACGTGGGGTATTCACCGTCGTCGTCGATGTAGAACTTGAACTCGCCTTCGCCCCACCAGCGGCTTTCCAGCGCGGTGAGCGCCAGGTACGTGCCGACGTACGTTCCGTGGCCCTCGACGCCGTCGAGCACGACGTAGTCGCGGCCGAGTTCGGTGACGCGCTCGCGGCGCCATTGCGCATGGAAGCGCATCGCGTCGGCGGGCAGCGCGTCGTATTCGGTGTAGTCGATCTGGTAGAAGAACGCGGGCACGTCCTCGTTGTGGTCGCTGCGCAGCACGATACGCGCATGCTCGAATGGCATCGAGAAGTAGCAGTTGAAGCCGCGGTTCGGGTTCACCATGACGGGGATCGAGTTGATGGTGCACGACTGCGCGTGGCCGCAGCAGAAGAAGTCGCCGATCGGGCACTGCACCGAGGGCGTCTCCTCGCCGTCCCAGTAGAACTCGAGGATGAGGTTGCGAAGCACGTCCGGCCCGGTGGGGGAGGTCTTGTCGGTCACGGTCATCCAGATGTGGCGGATGACGCCCGGCCCGTCGACGTCCATCAGGGTGACGGATTCGCCGGCCTTCACCGTGCGGATGCAGGGGCTGCCCTTGCGCGAGGGGCCGAGGGCGCTGGCGGCCGTGGCGGCCTGCCCTTTGCCGCCGTGCGGGTTTTCGGCGTTGATGCATCGCGTGCGGCCCTGGGACCGCATGGTCACGGCGTCAAGCGCGCCCTGACCGAATCCGAGGCTCGCGCCGAGGTCTGCGGCGGGGTTCCCGTTTGCGTTGAACATGGTCGTTCACTTCCTTCCGTAAGGCGCCGCGTCCCGTCCCGTGCGCCGCGTTGCGCGTATTCCCAGGCAGATCGCGGAACGGGACGTGGCGTATGTTGGTGTGCTGTTGTTTGGATGATGCGTCACTTCACGGCGCCGGCGGTGATGCCCTGCGAAAGCTTGCGCTGGAAGATGATGAAGAAGATGATGGTCGGGACGATGCTGAGCAGCGAGGCGGACGCCAGGGTGGTGGCCTCCATCGTGTGCTGGCCCTGCAGCGTGGCGAGCGCCAGCGGGATGGTCTGCACGTCGTCGCCCATGAGGAACGCCATCGGGATCATGTACTCGTTCCAGGTCCACACGAAGAAGAACACGAACAGCACGCTGATGGTTGGCCAGGAGATCGGCAGCACCACCTTGCGCAGCACCTGCCAGCGGGAGGCGCCGTCGATGGCGGCCGCCTCGAGGATGGCCTGCGGGAACGTGCCGTACACGCTGGAAAGCAGGTAGGTGCCGTACGCGCTCTGGATGATGGTGAAGATGATGATGATCGCGAGCTTGGTGTTGTACAGGCCCGCGGCCTTGAACATCGTGTACAGCGGGTAGAGGAGCGCCTCCTGAGGCATCATGTTCGCGAGCATGATGGCGAGTACGATCCACGTGTTGCCCTTGACCTTGCCGATGCCCAGCGCGAAGGAGTTGAGCACGGAAAGCACCACGGCGGCGACGGCCACCACGAGCGAGATGATCAGGGAGTTGAGGAACTTCAGCGGGAACTTGGTGGTGGTCCAGAAGGATACGATGCCTTCCATCGTGAAGGTCTTCGGCAGGCTCAACGGGCCGGTGGCGTTGTAGTCGGCCTGCGTCTTGAATGCGTTGACGGTGAGCACCAGCAGCGGGAACAGCACGATGAGCGCGGCGACGATGAGCAGGACCAGCGTCACCCAGTCCCCTGCGGAGCGTACGTGCTGCGTTTTGCGGGATGCCCTTTTCGCCGCGGCGGCGGTCATTGATTGCGTCATGGTTCAACCCTCGGTTTCAGTCGTTTCGATCGTTCGATCGTTTCGGTATGTCGTTTCGGTGCGCGGTCGGCGCGGATGTCAGACCAGGTTCTTCTCGACGCGCTTCTGGATGATGGTGAACACCACGGAGAAGACGATGATCACGGCGGTCAGCGCGGTGGAGATGGCGGCGCCGTAGCCGACCTGCTGCACCTGGAAGAACTGGTTGTACGAGTAGTAGGACGGCACGGTGGTCGCGGTGCCGGGGCCGCCCTTGGTGAGCAGGTAGACCGGCGCGAAGGTCTTCAGCGCACCGATGGTGGCGGTGAGGATGACCACGAGCAGTTCGGGGATGATGGACGGCAGGGTGACGACGCGGAACTTCTGCCACCAGTTGGCGCCGTCGAGGCTGGCGGCCTCGTACAGTTCCGGGTCGACGCGCTGCAGACCGGACATGAAGATGACGATCGGGTAGCCGAGCTGGATCCACACGAGGATGAACATGAGCACGGGCAGGGCGCTGTCGGGGCTGCCAAGCCAGTTGTGAGTCAGGGAGCCGAGTCCGACCTGTTCGAGGAGCGCGTTGACGGCGCCGTCCTCCGGGCGGAAGATCCAGCCCATGATGATTGCGGCGACGGCGACCGGCAGCAGCTGCGGCAGGTAGAACAGGGCTCGCAGGAAGGACGCGGTTTTGCCGCCGAACTTCTTCTGGATGACGTCGGTGAGCAGGGAGGAGATGAACAGGCCGAGGATGGTCGGGATGACCACGATGGCCACGATGATCCAGAACGAGTTGAGGAAGGAGATCCAGAACGTGGAATCCTTGAAGAGGCGCTGCCAGTTCTGCAGTCCGATGAACCGGACCGGGCCGACGCCGCGCCAGCGGGTGAAGCTCAGGTAGATGTTCCAGACGAACGGGACGATGACGATGATGGTCAGGCCCAGGATGCCGGGGATGAGGTAGGGCACGAATCGTGAGGATTTGTTGCCGGGAAGTCGCGACAGCGATTCGTGATGAGCATGCTTGCGGTTGCCTGCCATTGCTCTCTACTCCTTATGTGCGATAACGATATGCGGTCGATGCGGTGACGACGACGTTGAGGCGCGGTGTCTTGGTGGATGCGAATGGAATGGACGGGGGAGAGAAGGAGCGGCGGAGTGCGGGAAGGGGCGCACGCACCCCGCCACGGGTGGTCCGGCCGATGGGCTGGACTGGCCGATGGGTCCGGACGTCCGGACCGGATAAGGACCGGACGTCCGGGCTTGGACTCAGTTGGCGAAGCCCATCTCCTCGACGCCGGAGTCGTACTTGGAATGGATGTCTTTGAGCACAGCTGAGGCGTCCTTGGTGCCGTTCACGAGCTCCTGGAAGGAGGCCGGGATGGCGTCGGTGAGGCTGGAGGCGGCGTAGTCGGGGTAGTAGCTGAGCTTGCTCTTGCTGGCGTAGGAGTCGTACTCCTCGATCATGGCCTTGCTCTTCTCATCGGCGATTTTGTCGGGGTCGGCGGCGACGGGGATGCCACCGGCGTTGCCGAGGAAGTTCTGGACGTCATCGGAGAGCACGTAGTTGATGAACTTGGCGGCGAGGTCCTTGTGCTTGGAGCGCTCGGGGATGACCAACAGGTTGCCGGCGCAGCCGACGGCGTACTCGGAGTCGGGCATGACTGCGGCGGTCCAGTCGAAGTTCTTGATCTGCTTGGCGAAGCGGCCCTGGTTCCAGGTGCCGGTCTGGTAAATCGGGTACTCGCCCTTGATGAACGCCTGGGTGGTGTCCTCGGCCTTCATGCCGGTCGCGTTCTTGGAGATGAAGCCCTTGTCGAGCCAGTCGCTGATGGTGCTGGTGGCGCCGGTGAGGGTCTTGGAGTTCCAGTTCACGTCGCCCTTGTACAGGTGCCAGGCGTCCATGAACTTGGCGTCGGCGTTCTTGGAGACCAGCTGCCACCACAGCCACATGACACCGTATTCCTGGGCATCGGCGGCGATCGGGGTCACACCGGCGTCGACGAACTTCTGGCAGGCGTCGACGAACTCGTCGTAGGTGGTCGGGATTTCGATGCCGTACTTGGCGAACAGGTCTTTGTTGTAGTAGACGCGCTGGAACTCGGCGTAGCTGGACATGCCGTACCAGGTGTCGCCGCCCATGATGCCGTTCTCGTCGTACTTGGCGGTCTCGGCGTTGGAGCCGGTGACCTTCTTGTCCCAGCCGTACTGGTCGACGTAGTCGCCGAGGTCGGTGAGCAGACCCATGGTGGAGAGCACGCCGGCGGAACCGTTGCCGCGGTTGGATTCCATGAGGTCGGGGGCCTCGTCGGAGTTGAGGAACTGGCTGCCGTTCTGCGCGATCTGGGTGAAGGACTTGCGCTCGAACTTGATGGTGACGCCGGTCTCCTTCTTGAACATTTCGGCGGCCTTCTTCCACGCCTGGGTCTGGCCGGCGTCCTCCTCCTCGTAGTACCAGAAGGACAGGCTGTCCGGGGTGCCCTCGTCCTGCGCGGTGTCGCTGCCGCACGCCGCCAGCGCGGTCACGGACAAGGCCGCCACGGCCAGTGCTGCGAGGCCTCGTTTGATGTTCATGGGATTCTCCTTTTCCTTTGGTTATTGCTTGCGCAACAGCTGCATCTCGTAATCGAATCGTTTCGATTAGAGGGACGGATACCGGGCTCCTTTCATGTCCGATATCGTGGCGGCCGGCCCTGCGGCCGGGAGATCGCGGTGTTTATCGAATCGTTTCGATTACCGTGATGGCGAGAGTGCGGCATGTTCCTTCATCGGCATCACGCCACGCTTTCTACAAGGGAAGTCTTCGAATAGGGGGAGGGGACCGCAAGTCCCACGGAATCGGCCGGGTCCACCGTGAGGACCGAGCCATGCTCCTGGACCTGCGGGAGCACGAATTCGCTGGCATCGGCGATGTCGGCGCCGCCCTCGACCGCGGACACCAGCAGTCCGACGGCCTTGGAGCACAGCAGTCGCGGCATCAGGGGAATCTCGGTGACCGGACGGACCACCAGGTCGTTCTCGAAGAACGTGCCGACCGACAGCACGGAGATGTCGGAGGGGATATCCATGCCACGCTCGACCAGCTCCTGCATCACCATGTTGAGCACGGTGGCGCTGGCCTGGTTGACGATCGCGGTGGGACGGGGGTCCATGGCCATCAGATCGCGGACGAACGCGGCGGCGTCGAAACGGTCCGCCTCGTTCCTTCCGGACTCGACGACGCGCATGCCGAGCTCGGCGGCGCGGTCGAGCATGCGCTGGCGCAGCGTGACCACGTAACCGGAACGGCGGGCATAGTCGCGTTCGTTGTCGCGCAACAGCGCCACGGTACGGTGGCCGTGCTCATACAGGTAGTCCATCGCCAGCGCGGCCGCGGCGTCGAAATCGACGTCCACGCACGCGCAGTCGCCGCGATGCGTGGGATAGCCGATGGCGACGCACGGCTTGCCGTACGAATCCGCCTGCATGACGCGGTCGTCGTCCTCGACGATGTCGAGCAGGACCACGCCGTCGACCATGTTGCTGCGGGTCACGCGTTGGATGTCGTCCACCGCGTCCTCGCCCGTGAGCAACAGCACGTCGTAACCGGCGTTCTTTGCCTGCCATGCGGTGTGGAGGAAGTACGCGTTGTACTTGGCCTCGTTGATGTCGCCGCGAATCGGCTCGCTCACCGCCAGGATCTGGTTGCGGCGTCCGCGCATCTTCTGCGCAGACGCGTCCGGGGTGTACTTCAGCTCCCGGATCGCTTCCATCACCTTACTGGCGGTCTTCTCCGAAATCGCGCGCTTGCCCGACAGCACGTAGGACACGGTGCTGACCGAGACCCCGGCGGCACGAGCCACATCCTTGATTCCAGCCATCATCGCCTCCTTCCACGGTCGCGCAATCGCATTGACGGCACTGTCTTCGATGATATTCCTCATCGAACCCGCTCGCAGCCAGCCCCGCGGCCATGTCGCCATGTCCGGCGCGCCTTGCGCCGATCATGGTCGATTGCGGTCGCTCACGGATCCGTCTACGTCGCTCCGTTCCGACAATCACTGTCGAAACGTTTCGCAAATACTATACGTCGAATCGTTTCGACTTGTCAATCGCACGACACGCCGCAACGGGCGAGAGCACCCCGGCGAGGCCGCCCTTCCCGCTTTGGCGTGCCACTCCCTTAGAGTGGGTGGCATGTCACTTGGCCTGAACATCCTGCTGATTTTCGTGTTCCTGCTGCTCGGTTCGATCTTCTCCGGCACCGAGCTGGCGCTGGTGAGCCTGCGCGGCTCCCAGATCGACCAGATGGAGCAGGAGGACGCCCGCGGCGCCCGCGTGGCCAAGATCGCCCGCGACCCGAACACGTTCCTGTCCACCGTGCAGATCGGCGTGACCCTGTGCGGCTTCCTGTCCGCGTCGTTCGGCGAATCGTCGATCTCCCCGTACATCACGCCGGTCGTGGAGGGCTGGGGCGTGCCCGCGCACATCGCCGCGCCGCTGACCACGATCAGCCTCACGCTCATCATCTCCTACTGCTCGATTGTGATTTCGGAGATGGTGCCGAAGCGCATCGCCATGCAGCGCACGGAGGAGATCGCACGCGCCGTAGTGCCCGCGATCGACATCTTCGCGAAGGTGTGCAGCCCGATCATCTGGCTCATCGGCAAGAACACGAACGGTCTGGTGCGCCTGCTCGGCTTCGACCCGAACGAGACCGAATCCGAGGTGAGCGACGACGAGCTGCGCGTGCTCGTCAATTCGAACACGAACCTGAGCAAGGACGAACGCACGATCCTCGACGACGTGTTCGACGCGTCGGAGACGATCGTCGCCGAGGTGATGCGCCCGCGCGCCGACGTCGTGTTCATCGACGGCGCGATGCCGATCGGAGACGCCGCCGCGTATGTGCGTGAGATGCCGTATTCGCGATACCCGGTCACCGGCAAGGATTTCGACGACGTGCTCGGTTTCGTGCACGTGCGCGACCTGCTCGACGTGCGCGATCCGGAGGCGACGACCGTGGCCGACGTGACGCGCGAGGGCATCTCCCTGCCGGGCACGTCGAAGCTGCTGCCGAGCCTCGAACTGCTGCGCAAGCGCGGCATCCATCTGGCCGTCGTCATCGACGAGTACGGCGGCACGGACGGTATCGTCACGCTCGAGGACATGACCGAGGAGCTTGTCGGCGACATCCGCGACGAATACGATCTGCCCGACGAGCCGGGCGGCGCGCGACGCAACCGTCGCGACGCGTTCGTCAACGGCGTGGCGACGATCGAGGGCGGCATGACGCTCGAGGATTTCGAGGACCTGACCGGCATCGAACTGGAGGACGGCCCGTACGAGACGGTGGCCGGGTACTTCCTCGCGCACACCGGCAAGATGGGCGAGGTCGGCGACGTGCTGCACGCCGACGGCTACAACATGGTCGTCACCAAGATCGACGGCCGCCGCATCGACACGATCGAAGTGCGCAAGGCCGGCGCCCCGGACCACGCCGAGACGCCGGGGCCTGCGCAGCCGAAGTGAAGCCGTCCATCCGTTGACGGTAGACTTGGGGGACGGGTTCCTTACGGGAGATTCCCACAAGGAACGTCCCTCATCAGGAAAGGAAGGACACCCACCATGACACTCGCATTCATCGTCCCGGGTCTTGACGAAGCGACCTCGGAGAAGGCCATCGCCATTCTGCAGAACCGCCTCAGCCAGGAGCAGGAGGCGGCGCTCGTCCTCAAGCACGCGCATTGGAACGTGACCGGCCCGAACTTCATCGCCGTGCACGAGATGCTCGACCCGCAGGTCGAGGTCGTGCTCGCGCAGGCGGACGAGACCGCCGAGCGCATCGCCACGCTGGGCGGTACTCCGGACGGCCGCGCCGACGCGATCACGCGCAACCGCACGTGGAAGCCGTTCGACATCGAGGGCCGCGCCGGCACCGAGGAGTACCTCAAGGCGCTCATCGAGTACTACGACGCGTTCATCGCCGACGACCGCAAGGCCATCGCCGAACTGGACGAGCTCGACCTCGTGAGCTCCAACATCATCCAGGACCACGTGCAGGAGCTTGAGAAGTTCCAGTGGTTCATGCGTAGCCACCTCGCGTGAGGCGTGCGAGGCGCATATGACTGAGGGTGGCCGCCCGGCAACTTCCACGTCCACTATGGACAGGAAACCGGATGGCCACCCTCAGTCGTCTGCAACGACGGCTCCCCCGCTACTCCTTCGTGAGGTTCTGGTACTCGGGCAGGCCCATGTAGTTGAACTTCACGTTGCTCACTGACTTGGAGGCGCCCGCGGAGACGTTGCCGTACCACAGCGGAATCACCGGCAGATCCTTGAGCAGCAGCTCCTCGGCCTGGTGGTAGTACTTGACCGAGCCGTCGAGCGTGGTCTGCTTCGCGGCCTCATCGATCAGCGAGTCGAACTCGGAGCTCTTGTAGTCGCCGTTGTTGAGCCCCTTGCCGTCGGCGGCAGAGGAATCATACGCCTGCACGAGGTAGCCCTCCGGATGCGGGTAGTCGGACTGGAGGCCCTGCGTGAACGCAGCGTCGATCGTGCGGTCGTGCACGGCACCGGAGAAGTCCTTCTGCGTGGGGAACGGGTACGACTTCGCGTCGATGCCGAGCGCGTTCTTGATCGAGTTGACGATCGCGTCCACCCACTGCTTCGAGCCGGAGTCGGACGCGTAGGCGAGACGGAACGTGCCGTCCCACGGCGAGATCGCGTCGGCCTTCGCCCACAGCTCCTTCGCCTTCGCGGCATCATAGGAGAGCACGTCGGAACCGGCGAGCGACTTCGAATAGCCGGCGATGGAGGGCGCGGTGAAGTCGGTGGCGACGGTCGCGGTGCCACGCAGGACCTTGTCGACGATGCGGCTGCGGTTCACCGCGTACGAGATCGCGGCGCGGCGCAGACGCCCCTCCTCGCCGGTGAAGTGCTTGAGGTTCGAGGGGATCGTGAACGCCTTGAACCCTGGGCCCGCCTTGCTGAACGACTGGATCGACTGTTCGTTCTTGTACGTGGCGAGCGCGCTGTTCGGAATCGTGTCGAGCACGTCGAGGTTGCCGGCGGTGAGGTCGGCGTACGCGGATTCGAGGTTCGTGTACAGCTTGTACGTGACGCCGCCGTTCTTCGCCTTGCGCGGCCCCGTGTACTTCGGGTTCGGCGTGAGCTTGATCTCGCTATCATGCCTCCACGAGGCGAACTGGTACGGGCCGTTGCCGACCGGCTTCTCGCCGAACGCCTTGATGTCCTTGTACGCGCTGGAAGGCAGCGGCAGGAACGCCACGTCGCCCACCTTGTAGTCGAACGAGGAGTCGGGGGCGGCGAGCGTGACCTGGAGCGTCCGGTCATCGACGACCTTCAGGCCTTCGAGCTGCGCGTTCTTGTCGCCGTTCTCGTCCTGCAGCTTGTCGTAGCCCTTGATCGTCGCGAAGATCGCGGCACCCATCTGGCCGTTAGCGGCGTTCGCGGCGAACGACCACGACTTCGCATAGGTCTCGGCGGTGATCTTCTCGCCGTCGGAGAATTCGAGGCCGTCGCGCAACGTGATCGTGTACTGGGAGGCGTCGTCGTTCGGCGTGATCGACTCGGCGTCCGCGTAGATCAGCTTGCCGGTGCTGCTGAACGTGACGAGGCCTTCGAACAGCTGCGTCACGACCTTCCAGCCGGCGAGGTCGTTCGTGTCGGACGGGATGAGCCCGCTCGCCGGTTCGACATCGTTGACGACGACGACCTGCTTGCCGTCGGCAGCACTCGCATCGGCACCGCCCGTCGCGCCGCCGGTCGCGCCGCAGCCGGACAGCGCGAGCGCGAGTCCGAGCGTCGCGGCGATCGCGGCGGTGATGCGTTTCGTGAGTCCTGTGCGCATGATGGCCCTCTTCTTCCGTTACTTCCGTTGGTGTTTCGACATATCTCGAATCGACATGTGCGATGACATATCACCATACAATCGCCACGGACATTACGCTTTCGGAGGGGAAACACGCCGCCGCCGTCATCAACGTTGCCGATGACGGGTTACAGCACCGCACGCCACGACACCGCACAGCACCGCGTTACGGTGTCGCGTTACGGTGTCGCGTTACAGCACCGCGCGCCGATTGAGTTCACGTCGCAACGCGCGCCAGCCCGGCAGATACGCGTCCATGCGCGCGCGGAACCGCGGGCCGTGGCCATGCTCCCACAGATGTGTCAGCTCGTGCACGAGCACGTATTCGAGGAACCGCGGCTCCATCAGCCCCAGTTGCAGGTTGATGCGGATACGGCCGGTCTTCGGCGTGCACGACCCCCACCGCGACGTCATCAACCGCAGCGTGACGTGCGTGGGCCTTTTGCCGACGATCGGCGCCCACTTGTCGAGCAGCGCGGGCAGCTGCGACTCGATGGACGACGCCGCCTCACGCCGGCGTTCGTCCGTCCAGACGAACGCGCGAGCGAGGTCGGGCGAGCCGCTACCGCCATTGTCGCCAGAACCGGCATCCGCTGTGCCGTCGGAGCCACGGGAGTCATTCAAGCCATCTGCGCCTCCCATCGTTTTCCCGCCATTGGCCCCATCGAGGCCAGCGAACGCGGCATCGTCGAGACCTTCCAACGGCACGTCGACGGCACCGCCGCGCGCCGCCATCTCCTCGACCACCAGACGACGCGACTGCGCGATGCGCTCCCGCTGCTCGATAATCCAGTCGCGGCGTTCGCGCACGAAATCACGGATGCGATACTCCGCCATGCGCATCGGCGCGGATACTTCGACCGTGCCGGACGGCGGTTTGATGCGCAGATACAGGTTCCTGATGCGCTTGCGCGTCACCGTCACCTCGATGCCGTCGATGTCGATGACGCGGACGGGCGCGGCGGGCCGAGGTGCGGGGTTCGGGGCGGACGCGGCGGACCGCCGGGGGAACGCAGCAGACCGTGAGGCGGACGCGGGGGAAGGACGACGATACGGCATACCGTCATTGTCCCGCGCCGACGGACAAGGTTCGGCGACGCCATGGATTCACGCGCGACACGCCGAAGGGCAGCTCGCTTTGACACAACCGGAATCGCATGTAATATATCTACTCGTTGCGCTTCTGAAGCGCGATGGACGGGCCCGTAGCTCAGGTGGTTAGAGCGCATCCCTGATAAGGATGAGGTCGGAGGTTCAAGTCCTCCCGGGCCCACAGGAAAAACCAGCGGCCATGTTTGAGCCGCTCTTTTTTTCTATCCAGACAAGTTCAGATTCGTTGCGTGCATCCCATTCGGGGCATTGGCGCAGCTGGTAGCGCATCTGCTTTGCAAGCAGAGGGTCACCGGTTCGAACCCGGTATGCTCCACGAACGCAGCGATTGGACTGGTTGAACGAGGCCCTTGGAATCGGTTTGATTCCAAGGGCCTCGTCGTTATCACGCCATCCGACCGGCTTCCTGAAAACACCTGGTTTTGACACGATGTCAAAACCAGGTCTACAATAGGCGGCGAGAGAAATTGACACCGCGTCAACGTGTGTGGATCACGCGTCGCGGCGTCACGGTCCGGCAACGACGCGGACCGAATACCAGGCCCAGGAAAGGACAGTCATGCTGTTTCAGGTCTATGGCGACAACGCCGTCTACCAGTGGATCGGATGGATCCTCGTCTTCTGCTGCCTCATCGGCGCGAACGAACTCGCACGCCGTACGAAAACCGGCGGCATCATCGCCTTCCTCGTCGTACCGGCCATCCTCACCGTGTACTTCGTGACCATCTACACAGCCGCCGCGATGGGTGCCGACTGGGCACTCAGCAACCCCACCTACGTGCACATGACCAGCTGGTTCCACTACGCGAAGCTGTACGCCGCCACCGCCGGCTGCATCGGCTTCATGGCGCTCAAATACCAGTGGGGATCGATCGGCAAATCCGAATGGTTCAAGTGCTTCCCGTTCGTGATCGTCGCCATCAACATCCTCATCGCCGTCGTCTCCGACTTCGAATCCGCGATCCGCGCGTGGGGCACCACGTGGGTCTCCACCGAAGGCGTGACCCTCATGGGCGGCTGGCATAACGTATTCAACGGCGTGGCCGGCCTGCTCAACATCGCCTGCATGACCGGCTGGTTCGGCATCTACGTCTCCAAGAAGAAGCAGGACATGCTCTGGCCGGACATGACATGGGTGTTCATCGTCGCCTACGACCTGTGGAACTTCTGCTACACGTACAACTGCCTGCCCACCCACTCCTGGTACTGCGGCCTGGCACTGCTGCTCGCCCCGACCGTCGCGAACGCGATCTGGAACAAGGGCGGATGGATCCAGAACCGCGCCAACACGCTCGCCATCTGGTGCATGTTCGCGCAGGTGTTCCCGATGTTCCAGGACTACTCGGTGTTCTCCACCCAGTCGGTGAACAATCCGAACGTGAACCTCACCGTCTCGATCATCGCGCTCGTCGCCAACGTGCTCGCACTCGGCTATATCCTGATCCGCGCGAAGAAGCAGGGTGTCAACCCGTGGACGCACGAAGTGTTCAAGGGCACCAAGGATTATGAGCAGGCTATCGCCCGCGCAGAGTAACTGCCTCACGACTGCCGCCGCTCGGCGTCGCCTACGGGGAACCCACCGGGTTCCCCGCCACACGGCTCCGTGAGCAGGCTATCGCCCGCGCAGAGTAGCCGTGGTGAGGCCGGACGGGTCCGGTCTCACCACGATCCGGCATCGAAAAGGGGCATTCGAGTATTTCCTTTGGTTCTTGCTGCACTCCTTTGGTACATCACGCCGGCAACATGAACAGCCCGGAATATGGAAACCTCCACATTCCGGGCTGTTGCGCATCTGCCGACCGCCGTCTCATCGGCGGTTCCGCTGCTCAGTTACCAAAGGAAGACCACAGGGACCAAAGGAATGCCCTCACGGCTCGAATCCGGGACTCAGAACGAGATGCCTTCGCTCTTGGCCTTCGCCATGAAATCGCTGACCTCGTGATCGTCGACGGACACCGCATCCTTGTCGCTGAGCTTCAGATCCACCGTGGCATGTCCGGTCGAATCGCCGTCGACCGTGACCTCCAGCTCGTTGAGCGAGCGCTTGGCACCATAGTCGACCATCACTTCAACGGACGGCAGGGCACCGCTGTCGTAATCGCCTTCGGCGAGCTTCCGCACGGCCTTGTCGAATTCGCTGTCGGCTTCGCTGGACGAGTATCCCTCCTGCTCGCGCAGCTGCTTGACGAGGTACGCGCGCAGTTCGGGATACTGCTTCTCGTTCTTCTGCCAGTACCCGCCGATGTCCTGCAGGAACGCATCCAGGTCGAGGTCATAAGTCAGACGCGTGCTGCCGCCGGATTTCACGCGCTCCTGCTTGGGGAAGATCTTGCTTTGCACATCCTTTTTCTCCAAGTGTTCGCCGAAGTACTTGAGAGCGAACTTCGCGTACTCCTTCTGCACGGATTCGTTCATCTGGCCTTCGTTCCAACGCTTCACGTCGTAGTTGTCGTCCAGTTGCTTCGCACCCTTGTTGAACGTCTGCAACGCGCCGGCGAAGTCCCAGTGGCCGTTGTTCACGACGGCGTCCTTCGTGTCGAGGATGACGTCGTCCCACTCGCTGCCGGCGAGGTCGCGGATCGCATTGCGGATGTCGCCGCGCGACGCGTAGGCGTACTGGGTTTCCACGTCACCGGTCCAATAGGATTTGCTCTGCATGGAGAAGCCGAAGTTGCCGTTCTGCCAGGCGACGGCGATACGCCCGTAATCGTCGCTCTTCGTGGTGAAGTACAGCATCGACGAATCGGTATCCGTACCGAGCGACCACGCGCCGTCGGCGGAGAAAGCGCCGGTCTCGTCGCTGCTGCCGGAAATCTCGTAGCGCGTGCTGGAAAGCTTGCCGACCGATGCGATCGCGTCGGAAGTAACGACGATCGGGTTGTTCGGACGGAATCCGAGCAGTGCCTTCACCGCGGTGAGATTCGGAATGATGATGGCGAGCGCGATGACCACGAGCACCGCCACGATGCCGCCCACGATAGCCGCGATCTTGCCGCCACTCATCCTGCGCTTCGCCGCGACGGGACGCATCGGCGCCCCGGGGGCACCGGAAACACCGGGCATTCCGGGAGCGCCCGGCACTCCGGGTACGGCAGGAGCGCCAGGGACGGGAGAAACCACGGAAGAGGACGGGACTCCGGGAACGGGAGGAACCGTACCGGAGGCCGTCGGGAAGGGCGATTGCGCGGGAGCGCCTGGACCGACGCCCGTGACGGCCGGAGGCGTCGCGGGATTCCCGGAATTGGGTGCCGGGATGGGCGAAGGATCGGGCGAGGGGATTCCTCCCATCATTCCGCCGGGAACCGCCGGCACGGCGGGAGCCGCCGGCGCAACGGGCGGCACCGGCGCGAACTGCTGCGTGGGGGCCGGTGGAGTCTGGGGGAGCGGCGGCAATGCCTGCGTCGGTTGGGTGGAGATGGGCGGCACCGGCTGCTGCGGCAATGCCTGCGTCGGCATGGCGTGCGGATCGGCGGCATACGGATTGATTGGTATGGGACCAGTTGGAGCAGGGCCGGATGGCACGGAGACCTGCGGCATCGGCGCGGAAACCGGATTGAGTCCCTGCGCGGAGACCGGAGCCCCGCACGATGCGCAGAATTGTTCTCCGACCGGTACCGGTCTCCCGCATTGCTTGCAGATGTTCATTGTTCCGACCACCCTTCCCACCGGCATACCGGCGTTTACGTCGGCTTCCCCACCAGCCTCATGAACCGTCTTTGGCCGACCGTTTCTCCCATTCTATCGCCGGGAGACCAATCGGAAAGCCCGGGACACGGCAATCGCCATGTCCCGGGCTTTCCGGAATCATGAGGGTGAGCATAGGTCTTCGGAAGACTTCGGAGAATCGACCTAGAACACGCTCAACGTGCTGGGAAACGCGATCCACACCTCACAGGCGCGGCCAACACGCCTCAGGCCTTGGTCACGTGGCCGCCGAACTGGGCGCGCATCGTGGAGACGACGCGCAGCGTGTCGTCGCCGCCGCCGCGCGAAGTCTGGCGGGCGTACAGCGCGGCCGCGGTGGCCGGAGTGGGCACGCCGAGTTCGAGCGCCGCCTCGATCATCCACTTCGCCTCGCCGGACTCGTTGGCGACCGGCGGCATCGATTCGAGCGTCGGATCGTCCTTGAACGCGTTGGCGAGCAGGTCGAGCAGCCAGGATCCGACGACGGAACCGGACTTCCACGAGGTCATCACGGCGGCCGGATCGTCGACGAGCTCGGAGCGGACCATCGTGGCGAAGCCTTCGCCGAACGCCTGCATCATGCCGTATTCGATGCCGTTGTGCACCATCTTGGCGAAGTGGCCGCCGCCGACCGGGCCGGCGAGCACGAGACCGTAGTCGTCGTTCGGCTTCAGGGTCTCGTAGATCGGGCGCATGAACTCGAAGTCCTCCTTCGAGCCGCCGACCATGAGCGCGTAGCCGCGGTCGATGCCCCACACGCCGCCGGAGACGCCGCAGTCCATGAAGCGGATGCCGAGCTTGCCGAGCTCCTCGGCGTGGCGGGCGTCGTCTACATAACGGGTGTTGCCGCCGTCGACGATCATGTCGCCGGCTTCGAGGAGCTCGCCGAGGCGGGTGATGGTGTCGTCGGTCGGCTTGCCGGCCGGGACCATGACCCACACGACGCGCGGGGCGTCGAGCGCGGCGACGAGGGCTTCGAGCGAGTCGACGTCGCGGCCCGATTCGGGGGACATGTCGTAGCCGACGACCTGGTGGCCTCCGGCGACGAGACGCTTGGCCATGTTGCCGCCCATGCGGCCGAGTCCGATCATTCCGATCTGCATTTCAGTGTCCTTTCACAGCGATGTGGATGCGATGTGGATGCGATGTGGATATTCGACGTTTCCAGGGGATTGGAGGCGATGCGAGGGTTCGAAGGATTTCGAGAGATGGGCCGGCCCGAAGCGGTTTCCCCGGACGGACCGGCCCGGGACGTCATAGGACGAGGGAGAGGAGCATGACGCAGCCGAGGCCGACGACGGAGAGCACGGTCTCCATCAGGGACCAGGTCTTCAGCGTCTGCGAGACGGACATGCCGAAGTACTCCTTGACGAGCCAGAAGCCGGCGTCGTTGAGGTGGGAGAAGAACACGGAGCCGGCGCCGATGGCGAGCACGAGCAGCGCCAGGTGGGTCGGGCTCATGCCCTGCGCGAGCGGCACCATGATGCCGGAGGCGGTCACGGTCGCGACGGTCGCGGAACCGGTGGCGAGGCGGATGAGCACGGCGACCAGCCAGCCGGCGATGAGCGGGTTCATCGCGGATTCGGTGATGCCGTTGGCGATCACGTCGCCGATGCCGGAGTCGACGAGGGTCTGCTTGAAACCACCGCCGGCGGCCACGATGAACACGATGCCGGCCACGGAGGCGAAGGACTTGCCGACCTCGCCGTTGATGAACTCGCGGGTGCGGCCCTGCATGAAGCCAAGCAGAATCATCGCGACGACGGCGGTGATGAACAGGGCGGTGAGCGGCGTGCCGATGAAGACGAGCACGCGACCCCACAGGGCTTCCTTCTGGCCGGTCAGGTCGACGACGGAGGCGGCGAGCATGAGCACGACGGGCAGGAGGATCACGGTCATCGCCTGGGCGAAGGAGGGGCGCTTGGACTCGTCCTTGACGGCTTCCTTCTCGGCCGCCTGCTCGGGCGCCTGGATCGGCACCCACTTGGCCATGATGCGGCCCATCAGCGGGCCGGAGATGATGACGGTCGGGATGGCGACGAGCAGGCCGAGGCCGAGGGTGACGCCGAGGTTCGCGTTGAGCGCGGAGATCGCGACCAGCGGGCCGGGATGCGGCGGCACGAACGCGTGCAGCGTGGACAGGCCGGCGAGCGCGGGGATGCCGATCAGCACGACGGGCATCTTGGCGCGGCGTGCGGCGAACAGGACCACCGGGATGAGGATGACGACGCCGACCTCGAAGAACATCGGGATGCCGACGATGAACGCGATGAGCGCCATCGCCCACGGCAGCATCTGCAGCGGCGTCTTCGCCATGATCGTGTCGACGATCACGTCGGCGCCGCCGGAGGCGAACAGGAGGGTGCCGACGATCGCGCCGAAGCCGATGAGCAGGCCGACGTTGGAGACGGTCGAGCCGACGCCGGACGTGAAGCTGTTCCACGATTCGTCGAACGGGACGCCGGCGCATACGGCCATGACGAACGAGCCGACCATGAGGGAGATGAACGGGTGGACCTTGGCCACGGCGATGAGCAGCACGATGGCCGCGATGCCGACGATGGCCGCGATGATGAGATTCATGGGTTGTTCCTTACAGTCGTTGGAAGGATGTCTTGGCGGGGCGTACCCCCTCCGTCCGGCTTCGCCGGCCACCTCCCCCTGAAAGGGGGAGGAAGATTCGAGCTGCGCCCCCTTCAGGGGGAGCTGGCGCGCGAAGCGCGACTGAGGGGGTTATGGAGGACCGGCGGCTCAGGCCGCGACGGGGACCTTGCTTTCCTGGTAGGCCTTGACGGCGGCGACGGCCTGTTCGACGACTTCGTCGATGGTGCCGTCGACGGGGACGACGACGCCGTTCTCGTCCGGTCCGAGCGGCTGAAGGTCGGCGAACTGGCTGGCGAGCAGCGACGGCGGCATGAAGTGGTCCTTGCGGGCGGACAGGCGACTGTAGATCAGCTCCTCGGAGCCGGCGAGGTGTACGAAGAACACGTCGACGTTCTCGCCGAGCAGATCGCGGTAGGCGCGTTTCAGAGCGGAGCTGGAGACGACGGTGTTCTGGTCGAGGGCCTCGCGGGCGACCATCCACGTGTTGATGACGCGCAGCCAGGGCCAGCGGTCCTCGTCGGTCAGCGGGTGGCCGGCGCTCATCTTGTCGATGTTGGCCTGCGGGTGGAAGTCATCGCCTTCGGCCATGGTGTAGCCCAGTCGGTCGCGGATCGCTTCCGCCACAGTGGATTTGCCGCATCCGGCGACGCCCATCACGACGACATGAATGCTCATTGGTGAATCTCCTTTGGTTCCGTCGGTCAACTACCTCGTTGATTTGTTGATATGACTATACGATGTTTTAATCGTATTTGTCAAGTCAAAAGTACTACTTTTCCGAAAATCGTTCGATTTTTCCGCGGAATAGTATGATGAGACGAGTCAAGGAGGGCATCATGGGCGACGACACCACCGGAACGCAGCCGGCATCGCGGGCGGCATCGCAGTCACGGACGAAGCCATCGGCGAAGCCGAATCTGGAGACTCCGAGCGAGCTGCTGCACCAGGCCATCACCGACGAACTCGCCGTCGACATCCTCGACGGACGCTGGAACCCCGGCGAACCGCTCACGCTGGAAGCCATCCAGGACCGTTTCTCCACATCACGCACCGTCGCGCGCGAAGTCGCCAAATACCTGGAATCGATGAACGCCGTGACCGTGCGCCGCCGCGTCGGCCTCGTCCCGAGGCCGGTCGCGGAATGGGCGGCGCTCAACACGCAGGTCATCCGCTGGAAGCTCATGTCGACGCGGCGCAAGGAGCAGCTGCGCGCGCTCACCGAACTGCGCCTCGCCATCGAACCGGCGGCGGCGGCCGCAGCCGCGCGCAACGCGGCGATGGAGGCGAAGGCGATGTTCCCCGTGATGGCGGGGGAACTGCGCAGACTCGGCGAGACCGGTGACCTCGCCGACTTCCACGACCTCGACGTGCGGTTCCACTCGGCGCTGCTGCTTAACAGCGGCAACGAACTGTTCGCCGGCATGGCGGACATCATCGGCATCGTGCTCAAGGGCCGCGTCGAGCTGCACATGTACCCGCAACGGCCCGAACCGGCCGCGCTCGACGCGCATGACGCCGTCGCCGAGGCGGTGTGGCGCGGCGAGCCGGACCGTGCGCGCGAGGCGATGCACGCCATCGTCGACGAGGTCGCCGAGGCGCTCGACCTGACGTGAACTGACGTGAGCGCGGCGGACGGCGCGGACGCGTCCACACGCCGCCGCATGTCCACCTGATGGCGAATATCATCCCCACCTCTTGAGCGTTTCTCGATTTCGCACCTACAATCGGAACCGTCTATTGATGGTCCAACCCAAAGGGGAGTTTCACTATGCTCACGAACGAGTACGTCAAGCGCGTCTATGCGCAGGTCGAGAAGCGCGACGGCGATCAGCCGGAGTTCCTGCAGGCCGTGCAGGAGGTCTTCGAAAGCCTGCAGCCGGTCGTCGAGAAGCATCCGGAATACGAGAAGGCGGGCGTGCTCGAGCGCATCGTCGAGCCGGAGCGCGTGGTCAAGTTCCGCGTCGCCTGGACCGACGACGAGGGCAAGGTGCAGGTCAACCGCGGCTACCGCGTCCAGTTCAACTCCGCGATCGGCCCGTACAAGGGCGGCCTGCGCTTCCACCCGACCGTGAACGAGGGCGTCATCAAGTTCCTCGGCTTCGAGCAGATCCTCAAGAACTCGCTGACCACGCTGCCGATGGGCGGCGGCAAGGGCGGCTCCGACTTCGACCCGAAGGGCAAGTCCGACGCCGAGGTCATGCGCTTCTGCCAGGCGTTCATGACCGAGCTGTGCCGGCACATCGGCCAGTTCACCGACGTGCCGGCCGGCGACATCAACGTGGGCGCGCGCGAGATCGGCTACCTGTTCGGCCAGTACAAGCGCATCCGCGACGAGTACTCCGGCGTGCTCACCGGCAAGGGCCTGGAGTTCGGCGGCTCGCTCGCCCGCACCGAGGCCACCGGTTACGGCGTCTGCTACTACACGGCCGAGGCGCTGCGCGTGCTCAAGGGCGATTCGTTCGAAGGCAAGACCGTCGTGATCTCCGGTTCCGGCAACGTCGCGATCTACGCGACCGAGAAGGCCGAGCAGCTGGGCGCGAAGGTCGTCACCGTGTCCGACTCCAACGGCTACGTCGTCGATCCGGAAGGCATCAAGGTGGACGTCGTCAAGCAGATCAAGGAGGTCGAGCGCGGCCGCATCAAGGAGTACGCGGAGCGCGTGCCGGGCGCCGAATATCACGAGGGCTGCTCGGGCGTGTGGACCGTGCCGTGCGACATCGCGCTGCCGTGCGCCACGCAGAACGAGATTGACGAGAAGTCGGCCGAGGCGCTGGTCGCCGGCGGATGCAAGGTCGTGTGCGAGGGCGCGAACATGCCGTCCACGCCGGAGGCCATCGCCGTGTACCAGAAGAACGGCCTGCTGTACGGCCCGGCCAAGGCCGCGAACGCGGGCGGCGTGGCCGTCTCCGGCTTGGAGATGAGCCAGAACAGCTACCGCCTGAGCTGGACGTTCGACGAGGTGGACGCGAAGCTCAAGTCCATCATGGAGTCGATCGTCGCCGAGTCGCTGAAGGCGGCCAAGGAGTACGGACATGAGGGCGATCTGATGCTCGGCGCGAACGCCGCCGGCTTCGTCAAGGTCGCCAACGCCATGGTCGCCCAGGGCGTGCTGTGATCATCTCGGCCCCCTCTGACGAGGGGGCCGTCAGCCGTAAGCTGACTGGGGGAGAGAAGAAAGAGCGGCCGCAGGCCGCGGGAACATCGTATCGGCCGTAGGCCGATTCCGCTTCCTGCGGCCTGCGGCCGACCTCACATCGGCTCGCCTGTCGGCTCACACATCGCCTACAAACGCCTCCGGCGTTTGCTTCACGGCGATGTCCCGTCAGAGGGGGCCGAGTTGTTACAGCAGCTCGAGGGTCACGTCGAGCTTGAGCGGGCGGTCGGCGGGCAGCTGGAACTCGTCATGCACCGGGGCGCCCCAGGTGTCGTCGCCTCCGACACCCATCTGGGCGGCGAGCAGACGCAGGTACGTGTTGCGCACCGGCGGCAGCTCGTCGGGGTGCATGGCCTCCTCGAGCATCAGCGAGCTGTACGGCAGCAGGCTCACCGCGAACGGCGAAGCCTCGCCCTCCGAAGCACCGCACCCGCGCACGTCGCCCGCCGAAACGCGCATGCCGTGCCCGTATTCGTCGGTGATCTCCGCCCAGCGCACCTGCTCGTGGTTGCCGGTCTCCTGCGGCACGAGGTAGGGCGCGAAGTCCTCCTCGGCCGTGCGCGAGTACACGCCGAGCTTCGCGCCGTGCAGGCGGTCGGCGTACGTTTCCTCAGGTCCGAGTCCGTAGAACTTCAGGCGGTCGTACTGCGCGGGCAGCTTCCATTCGAGTCCGAATGCGGGCAGCGTCGCCGCGCCGGCCTCGCCCGGGTATTCGACCGTCAGATGCACGCGCAGACGGTCGTCCACGTCGTAGCGCACGACGACCGGCGTGTGCGCGGCGTCGGCGAGTTCGTAGTCGTAGCGCGCGGTCAGGCCGTGACCGTCGGCCGTCGGTTCCACCGACGTGCCGGTCACGCGCGCGTACCGGCCGGCCGCGAACCACTGCGCGCGGTCGAATCCGGAACCGTTGCCGCGGTCGTTGTCGACGAGCGCGCGGAACGTCGTGAGGTTCGGGCGGCGGATGACCATCTCGCGTCCGTCGCGGCGGAACGACACGATGCCGCCCTGCGTCTTCGACAGGATGATTTCGTCGCGATCGTCGTGGATGCCGGCGTTGAAGCCGTCGGCGGCAACGGTCGCGCGCGTCGCGGCGTCGCGGCCGCGACCGCACGCGTCGCCGCAACCGCACGAACCCGTACCGTCGCCGGAACCCGCGCCGTCCACGGACACGACGGCCGTGTGCTGCCCGAACGTGAGCTCGTACCCGGCCGGCGCCCAGTCGGTGGGCGCGGCAAGCCGCTGATCGACCTCATACGTGACCTCGTACCGGCCGCCGGCCACGCCGCAACCACAACCGCAGCCACACCTGCAACCGCAGCCGCAACCACCGGCACCGGCCACGTCCACCAAATCGGTGATCGCCGGGAATCCGACGGCCTCACGGCGGGTCTCGCCTGCCGGCACGTCGAAGCGGTAGTCGGCGTGCCAGCGTTCGACGCCGTCGACGAGCACGCGCGCGGTGAACACGTAATCGGCGGTGGAGACGAACAGATTGTCGTTCGTGACGGTCACGCCGTGCGCGTCCGGCACGAGCTTGACGTTCGCGTAGCACTGCTTGACTTCGGCGGCCTTGGGGGAGGGGGTGCGGTCGGCGAACACGATGCCGTCGCCGCTGAACTCGTAGTCGTTCGGACGGTCGTCGAAGTCGCCGCCGTAGGCGAGGCGCTCGGTGCCGTCGGGCAGGCGCTGGACGAGCGCCTGGTCGACGAAGTCCCAGATGAAGCCACCCTGGTACTTCGGGTGCTTCTCAAGCGCCGTGTACAGGTGCAGGCCGCCGGTGGAGTTGCCCATCGAATGGCTGTATTCGCAGGAGATGTACGGCTTGGCGTCGTCGCCCATGTACAGTTCCTCGATCTCGGCGGGCTTCGCGTACATGCGGCTCATCACGTCGGACACGTCGTTGAATTCCTGCTGCCAGAACACGCCCTCGTAGTGGACCGGGCGATGCGGGTCGTTCGCGTGCACGAAGTCGTACATGGAACGGAACACGTCGCCGCCGTAGGATTCGTTGCCGAGCGACCAGATGACGACGCTCGGATGGTTGTAGTCGCGGCGCATCATGCTGCGCGTGCGGTCGACGCACGCCTCGCGCCATTCGTCGCGGCTCGCGGGCACGGCGAGTTCGGGCGTGAGCACGTCGCCGGGGGAGGTCCAGCTGCCGTGCGTCTCGAGGTTCGTCTCGTCGATCACGTAGATGCCGTATTCGTCGCACAGTTCGTACCAGCGGCTCTCGTTCGGGTAGTGCGAGGTGCGCACGGCGTTGATGTTGTGGCGTTTGAAGAAGCGGATGTCGGCGATCATGTCCGATTCGGGCACGGTGCGGGCGGTGCGGGCGTCGAATTCGTGACGGTTGACGCCCTTGAACACGATGCGCTTGCCGTTGAGTTTCATCAGTCCGTCTTCGATGGCGAAACGGCGGAAGCCGATGCGCTGCGGGACGGCTTCGACGAGCGCGCCGGCGGCGTCCGTCACGACGAGTTCCAGCGTGTAGAGGGTCGGGTTCTCGGCGCTCCACGGCTCGACGCGGCCGACGTTCGCCTGCCACGTGACCACGTCGCCGCCCGCCGCGGCGGCGGTCACGTCGGCGGCGGACTTGGTCTCGCCCCACACGACCGTGCCATCGGCGTCGCGCAGCGCGAGGTCGACGGTCGCGCCTGTGTTGTCCGCGATGGCGTCGTCGAGGCCGTCCACCGTCGCGACGACGTCGAGCACGCCCTCGCCGGTCGAGGCGTCATAGTCGGCGTCGACCTTGAGGTCGGCGACGTGGACGCGCGGATGCACGGCGAGTTCGACACTGCGGAAGATGCCGTGCAGGCGCCAGAAGTCCTGGTCCTCCAGCCAGCTCGCGGAGGTGAACTCGAAGCAGGCGACGGCGAGCGTGTTCGCGCCTTCGCGGATGATTCCGGTGACGTCAAACTCGCTCGGGGTGAAGGAGTCCTCGGCGTAGCCGACGAACGTGCCGTTGAGCCACACGGCGATCGCGGTGGCGGCGCCGTGGAAGGTGAGGGTGACGGTGCGTCCATCGCGGATCGCGGCGGCGGTCTTCGGAGCGGGGGCGAACGCGCGGCGGTACAGGGCGACGTGGTTGTGTTCGGGGATGCCGGGCGCGACCGGGGCCTCGTGGCCGGACCACGGGTACTGCTGGTTCACGTACTGGTGCTTGAGGAATCCCTTGACTTCGAGCGCGGAGGGCACGTCGATGGGGGAGAATGCGGAGTCGTCGTAGGCGGGCTGGGCGAAGGCGGCTTCGGCGAGCGCGCTCTTGCCGTAGTCGGCGAGGTCCACAAGTTCGACCTTCCACGTGCCGTCGAGGCTCTGCTTGAGGTCGGACGCCTCGCCCGCGGCCGGGACGTGGTCGTAGGCGCGGTGGCTGGAGTGGGCGGCGAGGCGGTTGACGGCGAACGTGCGCGGGTCGGTGAGCCATGCCGGATCGAGGCGGTCGGCGGCGACCGGTTGCGCGGATGATTGCCCGCCTGTCCATCCGGCTGTGGTGAGACTGGTCATAATCATTGCCTTTCTGCTGGTCCCGATGGTGCGCCGATGCTTGATTGTTGTGCACCACGACTTCGTGATTTCCCACCGGGATAAATCGTTTACTAAATTTACCGTCGCCAATACGATAACGCAACCACGACACGCGCCCACTCCGACAGCAGGGCATTTCAATCACCGCACGCCCACCAACGCAACATCACACGCAACATCACACGCAACATCACACGCAACATCACACACAACACCGCACACCGCACCACCAACACCAACCTCCGGCAGCACGCCAACACACTCGCGACACGCCTTACCGACAGCCGTTTTTATAACGATATTTAGTTACGATTTTACTTATTCTAAGTAATGCGATACGCTCAATCACATCTGTCCGGACAACAACGTCCGGGCGGCTTCACCGTCGAAAGAAGGCACAGGATGTCCGCCACGCCCACGGAACCCACGCATACGCCATCAACCCAGCAATCCGATCCGCAACGACCGGCAGCACCGCACCCGAACCAATCCGCCACGACCACCGCACCGACGATCCATAAAGGGCGTCTCGCCGCCTACGCGTTCGGCAACTTCGGCCAGGCACTCTTCTACAACGCGCTGAGCACCTACTTCGTGGTCTACGCGACCACGTCGCTGTTCGCCGGCATCGACAAGGCCCTCGCGGCCAAGCTCATCGGCGTCATCACCTCGCTCGTGATGATCATCCGCATCGCCGAGATCTTCATCGCCCCGCTGCTCGGCAACCTCGTCGACAACACCACCACGCGAATCGGCCGGTTCCGCCCATGGCAGTTCATCGGCGGCACCGTCTCCGCCATCCTGCTGCTCATCATCTTCACCGGCATGTTCGGCCTGGTGAACGTCAACACCACCGCGTTCATCATCACGTTCGTCATCGTGTTCATCGTGCTCGACGTGTTCTACTCGCTGCGCGACATCTCCTACTGGGGCATGGTGCCGGCCATCTCCTCCGACTCGCACGAACGCTCCGTCTACACCGCCGCCGGCACGCTGTTCGGCTCGCTCGGCTACAACGGTCTGACCATCGCCGTCATCCCGATCACCACGATGTTCGCGATGGACCACACCACGCAGACGCAGGGCGGTTGGACCGCGTTCGGCGTCATCGTCGCGCTCATCGGCATCCTCACCTGCTGGACCGTCGGCTTCGGCGTCAAGGAGAACGACAGCGCGCTGCGCAGGAAAGCCGAGGCGAACGGCAACCCGCTGCAGGCGTTCAAGGCGCTCGGACGCAACGACCAGCTGCTGTGGACCGCCCTCGCCTACCTGTTCTACTCGTTCGCGAACGTGGCCACCGGCGGCGTGATGGTGTACCTGTTCAAATACGTCGTCAACCGTTCCGACCTGTTCTCGATCACCGGCATCATCCCGTTCGTGGCGGGCATCCTGCTCGCGCCGCTGTTCCCGATCGTCACGCGCCGCGTCCCACGCAAGGCCGTGTTCCTCACGGGCGTCGCGATGATGGGATGCGCCTACGTGCTGTTCATCATCGCGCCGACCAACATCACGGTCGTCATCACCGCGCTGGTGCTCTTCTACGCGCCGCAGACGCTCATCCAGATGACCGGCATCCTGTGCCTCGAAGACTCCGTCGAATACGGACAGCTCAAGACCGGCCGCCGCAACGAGGCCGTGACGCTCTCCGTGCGCCCGATGCTCGACAAGATCGCCGGCGCGTTGTCCAACGGATTCGTCGGCTTCGTGGCCGTCGCCGCCGGCATGATCGGCACGGCCACGGCCGGCGACATGACCCCGGCGAACATCGCCACGTTCAAGGGGTTCGCGTTCTACATGCCGCTCGCGTTCATCGTGATCAGCTTCCTCACGTTCCTGTTCGGCGTGAAGCTCAGCGAGAAGGCGCATGCCCGCATCGTGCGCCAACTCGAGGCCGGCATGGGCGGCGACGGCGAGCCGGAATACGGCAAGGAGATCGCCAAGGCCGCGTTGCTCGGCTAGCGAGGTACCTACCGTCAAGGCCGCGTGACGTCGGTTCGATCCCCGTCGATCACGGTCGGTTCCCAGACTCTCACGGTTCCCTCCTTGGTGTGCCACGGTTTTCCGTTGCACACCAAGGAGGGAACCGTGCTAACGAGGGAGGGAACCGTGACAATCGATGAGCCCGGTGCGCCCGCGCGCGACGCCGTGCGATATGATGGGATTAGTAAACGAATTTACCTGTGATTCCGCAAGGGAGCGTACTGAACAACCATCATGGTCACGATCAAGGAGATAGCGAAGCAGGCCGGCTTCTCACCGGCGACGGTCTCCCGTCTGCTCAACGGCGACCCGACGTTCTCCGTCAAGGAGGAGACCCGCCGACGAATCCTCGAGGTGAGCGAGCGCCTCGGCTACGACATGCAGGATCGCCGCGGAGGCATGCCGGCGCTGCGTGACGTGGCCGTGCTGTCCTCGCTCGCCGACGACGAAGAACTGCAGAACGCCTACTTCGCCGAACTGCGCGACGTGCTTCTCGCCGCCGCCGAACAGCGCCGCGTCACGCTCACGTTCCGTTCCGACATCGACCGGCTCATCGAGGAGGCGGACCAGTACGACGGATTCATCTCCATCGGACCGGAGATCCACGCCGCCGAAAGCCTCTCCCGATTGCATGACGCGTTACCGCACGGCGTGTTCATCGACGTGAATCCGGCCCCGAACCTGTTCGATTCGGTACAGCCCGATCTCGCGCAGACCGTACTCGACGCGATCACCGAGGCGCGCCGGCGCGGCATGACGCGCATCGGATTCATCGGCGGCGACGGCTATTCGATGGGCGACTACGAGTATCCGGAGGATAGCCGTTCGATGGCCTACCGCAACTGGTGCGAACGGCTCGGACTTGACACGACCGGATTGTATTTCGTGGGCGGCAAGACCAGTGTGACCACCGGACGCGAGCTCGGACGACGGATCATCGCACAGGTTGGAGACCTGCCCGACTGCTTCATCGTGAGCGCCGACCCGATCACCGTGGGCGTGCTCCAGGAGTTCACGCAGGCCGGCATCGTCGTACCGCGCGACGTGGAACTCATCTCCATCAACAACCAGTCGATCGCCCGCTACACGTCACCGCCGTTGACCACCTATGCCATCGACCTCAAGGCCATGGCGCACACCGCGCTCAGCCAACTCGTCGAATCGGTGAGCTACGGCGGCGACACCAAGCGCCACACGTTCCTCTCCACCAAGCTCGTGGTCCGGGGCAGCTTCACCCCGGCAGGGAAGTGAGACTACATGTTCAAACCTTCGGGGCATCTCAACAGCAGTTTCACCCCGGCGGGGAGTGAGGGCACGCGGGCACGCCCCGCTCTGTAGCGAACGACACGCATAGGCCCGTCTTTCGCTACGGAATCGGCGGCGCACTCCACCCAGCGGGTGCACCGCTCCACGACTCCGCATACAGATCGCCCGCGGCGATATGGGCGCAGGGAACCGACAAACCGCGGTCGGCTCTAACGCCAGCCGGCAAGGAAGGAAGCGGCCTTTGCCCGGTCATCACGGTAGGCCTTGCCGAACTCGTCGATGAGGCCGTGGAACTCCTGAAGCTGTGCGACGTCGAGCCCGGAGGCGAGCACCACGGGCGAGAACGCCTTGTGGAACGCCGGATACCCGGCCGGCACGGCGAACCCAAGGAAGGCGAACAAACGCCGAGCATAGGTGTCGGCGACGAACGCGCGTCGGGAGAACACGTAGAGCATCAGGTCGTCGGCGGTCTCACCCCCGATGCCGAACAACGACAGCAGCTCGGCGCGCAGCGCGTCGTCGGGCACGCCGGCGACGCCACCCGGATCGGCGCCGCACCGATCGACGTACCAGCGGCTCAGCGACCGTAGCGTCCGGGCCTTGTTCCGGTAGAAGCCGGACGAACGGATCAGGTCCTGCAACGCCTGAGAATCCGGTTCCACAGCAGCGATGGCGTGCGGCTCCAGCATGCCCGCCGCCTTCAGCGCCTTCAACGAGCGGTCGACGTTGCCCCATGCGGTGTTCTGCGTGAGCACCGCGCCCACCATGATCTCGAACGGCGTATCCGCCGGCCACCAATCAGTGGGACCCAGCTCCCGTTCCATCACCGCGTACAGCCGCCCGATATCTTCGGGATCCGGGCAACGATAAGACGTCATGATCTGACCGCCATTTCATTTGCAGGAACGATCCACAGGAATATGGCCATGTGGATAGGTGATCCTGTAGGTGATCTTGACTTCGTCTCCGATCATACGGCAATTACCGGGGCCGGTTTGATACCGCGCCCGACATCATGATTCTCGATCGGGGACCGCATGGACTTCGCCCTGCGGCTCTAGGCCCTCACATCCACCGCCGCTGTCGCGGCATGACACCGGCACCGTGACCGCGGCAGCCCCTCGCCAAGGCAATCTTCCCATAAAGGCAGCTTCCCCATAGAAGCAGCCCCATAAAGACGGCATCCCCCATAAAGGCATTCCCCATAAAGGCAACCCCCATAAAGGCATTCCCCATAAAGGCAACCCCCATAAAGGCATTCCCCATTCTCCTATAAGGGTTGTGAACTGCTGAGGCTTTGGTTTGTTTTGCCTTGTTGGTGTGTGATATGATTTGCCTGTGCGTGCGAAGGAATGGGCGGCTCGTGAGGGTTTGAACGAGCAGACGGTGTGGAAGTGGTGTCGTGAGAACCGTATGCCTGTTCCCGTGGAGAAGGCCGGGGGCGTGTGGCTGGTCCACGACCCGAAGTATGAGAAGACGGATATGCCGGCAACCGGTTCGCGCGTCGTGTGCTATGCGCGTGTCTCGTCCTCCGATCGGAAAGCCGACTTGCAGCGTCAGGCGGACAGGTTGAAGGCGTTCGCCATCGATCTGGGAGCGAGGGACATCGAGGTCGTGTCGGAGACCGGTTCCGGCATGAACGACAAACGTCGCAGATTGAACCGCATCCTCGCCGACCCGACCGTGGGCACGATCATCGTGGAGCATCGGGATCGTCTGGCCCGTATGAACGCCGGACTGGTCGAATCCGCGTTGAACGCGCAGGGACGACGACTGATCGTCGTGGACGATTCGGAGTTGGACGACGACTTGGTGCGTGACATGACCGAGGTGTTGACCTCGTTGTGCGCCCGACTGTACGGGCGGCGCGCGGCGAAGAGCAAGGCGGAGGCCGCGTTGAGGGCGGCGCGTGATGCTTGAGGCCGTCAGGGTGGCGTTGGACCCGACGCCGGCGCAGGAACGGTTGCTGTCGTCGCACGCGGGAGCGGCTCGGTTCGCGTACAACGCGGGTCTCGCCCACGTCAAAACCGCCATCGAGGCCGGGGAGAGGCCGGAATGGTCCCTGTATGCGCTGCGCCGCTGGTGGAACGCGAACAAGGACAAGCTGGCCGTGGATGCGGACGGGAAAACGTGGTGGCGGGAGAACTCGAAGGAGGCGTACGGCAGCGGGCTCGGATCGTTGGCGGACGCCCTGTCGAACTGGTCGAAAAGCCGCAAGGGCGAGCGAAAAGGTCGCAGGGTCGGGTTCCCGAGGTTCAAGGCGAAGGACCGCGCCACGCCACGGTTCGCGTACACGACCGGCAGCTTCGGCCTCGTCAAGGACGACCCGAAAGCATTGCGACTGCCGCGTATCGGCCGCGTGCACTGCATGGAGGACGTGACGGGACGCGTGGACGGGGCCAGGGTGCTGCGCATGACGGTCTCGTGCCGCGCGGGGCGCTGGTACGCCGC